>CAYPBD010000061.1:0-2514 GCA_964408905.1 Candidatus Woesearchaeota archaeon | reverse complement strand
GTACCGGATACTAGGAAAACAAGCTTATTTAACGATAACAAATAAGATTTTCCTAATTTTACGATTCAAGTTCTTTTAAAATATTGCTAACTTTATCTTTAAGCTCGGGAATAGCTTTTTGAATTGTGGTCCAGATTATCTTTTTATCTAATCCAAAGTACTCGTGAGCGACTATATTTCTCATAGAACGCATCTTTTGCCAGGGTATATCTTCGTAATCAGCTTTTATTTTATCTGAAAGTTGTATCGAAGCTTCTCCGACTATTTCAAAGTTTCTGGCTACAGCGTCAAAAACTAAAATGTCATTCTTAAAATCCTCGAAATCCATACCTTCTGTAAATTTTAAGATCTTTTCTATTGCCTGTAGTATATCGTTTAAGTAAAGATATTCTTCCCTCATATATAGACAATTTCTTTCATTATATTATCTTTCATCAGCGGCTTTATTGCATCCCGGGTCACCAAATCCACCTTTCTTGAGAGATATTTAGAAAGGAAATCCATCAGGTCTATATATTCAAATATGTCGATATCCTTATCAAATTCGACTAAAATATCTATATCGCTATCCCGGGCTTCTTCTCCTCTGGAGAATGAACCAAAAACTCCAATCTTTGATACGCCGTATTTTTCATGGAGCTCAGGCTGTATATTTTTTAGCTTTTCTTTGATTTCATTTAACATAAAAACACTTAACTCCCTTATTATTACAATTAAAGTAACAATTATCATTGTTTATGTCAACACCGAAAAGTCCCTTTTCATTATAATGCACAAAGGGGTCGGGGCTTGTTTTTTGCTATCTTGAATCTCTTCTAACCCTTTTATTATCTCTGTGCCCTCTGTGGTAAACAGAGTTTCGTGTTTAGTGTTTCGAGTGTAGTTTTGTTAGTGTGTTAGTGGGTTGGTGGGTTTGTGGTTTTTTACTAACCTCTAACCCCCAAATCCTAAACCCTAAAATTGCCGATCAACAGACTAACAATTTAAACTCTTCGTGTGAGATATTATAAATTATGTAATTTTTTATATTCTCGTATCTTATTAAGTTGAGATTTTATTTGTTTTGTGGTCGGTTCGAGTATAAGCGAATCACCGCTTATAGCCAATACTCTAATTGTAAATCCATTTAAATTACTCTTAAGATATTCATCCGTGACTGTTACACCTATTGTCTCATGATAAACATTAACAGATTCTTGATAATCCGCTTCACGATCTATTTCAACAATTTGTAAGGGTCGGCCGTTCTGACCATACGCGCTGGTATAAAATCTCCAATCTTTTCCCGTGTAACCATAACAAGCGCAAATCTGATGTATCACATGTCCGCTCTCTTTATATATAAAACTTCTGATAAAAGAGTAATTTAAAGCCTTGGGGCTTCCAATCTTTTCTTCTATTCCTATGACTGTGGCAACTTTCTCATTTCTATCTTCATCTATTTCAACGGTTTTTCTAAGAGGTGCAGTTCCGGCAGCACACTTAAGAAGAAAAACAATAAATAATATAAGAATAATTGACCTTGAAATTTTTTTCATATACTCCTCCTCTGTTTCTAGTATACCTATAATAGGGGTGGAATGTCAAGGGGGAAAAGAGTCACGCGTCATGAGTCGAGAGTCTTGAGTCAAGACTTAAATAGCTCACGGCTGACCGCTCACTGCTAAAAAACAAAAAAATCTTATTGATCTGCGTTTATCTGCGTGCCAATAATTAATCCTTCGGATTAGTTAAATGGTTAAGTCGTCTAATAGTTGAGTAGAAAAAATATAAAAACGAAGAGTACCAAGTCAAAAAAAAGCTTGACACTTTTATTTTGTCATATACCTTAATGTAATCCATTAAAACAGGGGGAACGATAATGATTAATTTAGACGAATGTATCATTAGATACGGTTTTAAAAATATGGATTTCGAAAAAGTAACCGGGATGTTGTCAAAAGCGTTCTGGTGCGAGAATATTAAAATAGATGAAGTAAAAAAAGGAGCATCGAATTCCGCATTAATAATAGGGATATTTTATAATAATGAGCAGATAGGTTATGCGAGAGTAATCTCAGATAAAACCAGATTTGCATACATACTCGATGTCTATGTAGATGAAAGATATAGAAAAAGCGGCATTGGTCAGTTAATGATAAATAATATTCTTAAACACGATGATTTAAAAGATGTCTATCAGTGGGTATTGTTAACAAAAGACGCCCATGGCGTTTATAGTAAATCCGGATTTAAGCCGATAAAAAAACCTGATGATTGGATGGAAATCAGAAAAGATAGACCGAAACGTTAGAAACACCTAATTGTAAAGACGATAACCACAATATCTACATGTCCTACCTGTGAAAATTGGAATGTAGTGGGGAATCAGAATACTACTATTTTCTTACTGATATCTTTTTTACTGTTTCTTAAATAGTATATCCCGCTTGCCGGGGCATGCCAGTAGGTTTTATTATCAGTAATTTTTTTAATCAGACGTCCGGAGACGTTATAAATATTAAATTCAGTTAT
>CAYPBD010000060.1:0-2545 GCA_964408905.1 Candidatus Woesearchaeota archaeon | reverse complement strand
TTTTTTCTCAGGCTTCATAAAGGGAAATAGAATAATATCTCTTATTGAAGGTTGATTTGTTAAAAGCATGATTAATCTGTCTACACCCAAACCTAATCCTGTTGTTGGAGGCATACCAACTTTTAAAGCATTAATAAAATCTTCATCCATTTTTTGTGCTTCTTTGTCAATCTTTGAATTCTTTTCTTGTTCTTCCCAATATTTTCTTAAAACAACAGGGTCATTTAATTCTGAATAATTATTCCCCATTTCCCAACCATTGATATAAGGTTCAAATCTTTCTGCCCATGTTGGATTACCATCTTTTTGTTTAGCCAAGCCACAAGTATCATAAGGATAATCATAGATAATTGTTGGTTGAATAAGTTTTGATTCAACTATGTTTGCAAATATTTCTTCAATTGCAATTCCTCTTTTAAAAATAGGAAGATGAATTTTTAATTTCTTAAGTTTTTCTTTCAATTCTGAATCAGAAATTTTTTCAACATCAAAATTCCCATATTTTTTAATAGATTCTGCCATAGTCATTCTTTTCCAAGGTCTTTTAAGTTCAATCTCTTTGCCTTGATAGTTTATCTTGGTTTTACCAAGAACTTTTTTTGCAACATATTCCACCATCTCTTCAAATAAATCCATATTTGCAGTATAGTCATTATATGCCAACATTGTTTCTAAGATTGTAAATTCTGGATTATGTGTTGCATCAATCCCTTCATTTCTAAATACTCTATTCATTGCATAAACTTTTTCAAAACCCCCTGTAATTAATCTCTTTAAATAAAGTTCTGTAGATATAGAAAGATAAATTTTCATTTTTAATGCATGAAGAGAAGTTTCAAAAGGACGTGCAGAACCTCCACCATAAATAGGTTGCAACATTGGCGTATCAACTTCCAGATATCCTTTTTTATCTAAAAATTCTCTAATGGTTTTGATAATTTCTGATCTCTTCTTGAAGATATCTTTAACATCTTTATTCATAATTAAATCCAAATATCTTTTTCTATACCTTTCTTCTTTATCTTTTAATCCCTGCCATTTTTCAGGAAGAGGTAAGATGGCTTTTGTTAATATTTCAATGTCTTCAATTAAAATAGAAAGATGTTTTGTTTTTGTTTTGAAAATTTTTCCTTCTATTCCTATTATATCCCCCGAATCAATATATTTTTTGAAAATATTTATAGTTTTATTTGGAGTTTCTCCTTCTTTTAAAACAATTTGAATTTTTCCAGAATCATCTTCTAAGTTAGCAAAAATAATCTTTCCTAATCCTCTTTTTGCCATTAATCTCCCAGCTGTTTTTACTTTTGTTCCAATTTTAGACTTTAAACATCCTGCAATTTCATTTTTTTTGTCAAACTTATGAGGATAAGGATTAATTTCATTAGCTCTTAATTCTTCTATCTTCCTTTTTCTTTCATTAATTATTTGTTGTTCTCTTCCCATAAATTATCAAAAGAAAAATAGTTTTTATATTTAACTTAGAAAGATTTATTAATAACTTTTTATTAACATATTTATGAAAAAGAGGAAAATGAGAAAAGTTTCTCCTAAAAAAACTAGAAATGAAAAAATAAGAGTTCAGAGATGTAATTGCCGTCATGGCGCTTGTGGTGGAGGATTATACTTCATAGGATTTATAGGAGCAGCAATTTATTATATTCAGACAGCAACATCTTTTTGGACAGGAGTTTTAGGGTTTTTGAAAGCTCTTGTTTGGCCAGCATTTTTAGTTTATGAGTTGTTAAAATTTCTTTTGGGATAATTTTATTTTTTATCTAATTCTACATTAAGAAGGCCATCTGCAATTTGTTGAAAATTATCCCAGCGAGAAACATGTTTGTAAATTATTTTTTCAAACTTCTCTTGCAATTTCTGGACTCTCAAGAATAATTTAAGTAATTTTTTATTTCTTACTCTATATTCTCCTAGGAGTTGTTTAACAATTAATTCAGAATCCAAGAAACAAGTTATTTCTTTATCAGTATATTTTGAAGCAAATTCAAGCGCTTTAATTAATGCTTCATATTCAGCGACATTATTTGTAACAAATTTTCCTATTCTTGCAGAATATTTTGTAAGAATTTTTCCATTTTCTCTAACTAAAACTCCAATTGCACCAGGACCAGGATTTCCTCTTGCACCTCCGTCAGAATTTGTATATATCATTTTAAATATGCAAGGCTTTGAAAACCTTAAAACCCTGAAATCGTTCTGGTTTAATTTCTACATTTCTTATTTGAGCATGTTTAGGCCCCTTTTTGCAAAGTTCAATCATTTTATTCACTTCTTTAGCATTCCCTTCCAAGAAAACTTCAACTCGTCCATCTTCGAGATTTCTTACAAATCCTTTAATATTATACCTTTCTGCATTTTCTTTTATAAACCCTCTAAAAAACACTCCTTGCACTGTTCCAGTGATGTAAAGTCTTACAGATTTTTTCATATAAATTAAAATAAAATTCTCTTATTAAATATTTTGATACTATCAAATAGGTTGCATAACAAACTTTGCTTTAGCAAAAATATCTCTTCCATCTATTAT
>CAYPBD010000059.1:0-2733 GCA_964408905.1 Candidatus Woesearchaeota archaeon | reverse complement strand
TCCAGGGATGTGCAATTTCCATTTCTTTTGGTTCAAGATTAATTAAATCAAACCACCCTGCAACAAAAACACATCCTCCAACTCTTTTATGTTTATGAAGTTTTTCCAAAAATCTCATAATTGTCTGACACCCAATACTGTGCCCAATAAAATAAGTCTCCTTATCAATTTCTTCAGGATTAATATTATCCTCTAAAAATTTAACCCAATCTTCTATCTTAGGCTTCCAAGTATTTGGCATATCAAAACTCCCAACATCAAAACCTTTCTCAGGAAGTTTTTGCTTCAGCCAATCAAACCAACCTCCTTCTGAACTTCCTCCCCATCCATGAATTAAAAAAACTTTTTTCACCATTTTACAAAAGCGGAGGATGGGACTCGAACCCATGAATATCTGCTCTGCAGGCAGACGCAGTAGCCGCTGTGCCACCTCCGCATAAAATATCAAAGAAATTCAAAACTTTTAAAGTTAATCATAATCACACAGAGGCATAAGTAGCCGCCGAGCAACTTTGAAATTTCAAATAAATGAACAAAATCCAAAGTGAATTTAAAGAAATTTCACAGGTTGGGAGTTGTTGCCACCTCCGCATATTGAGGAAAGAAATATCTAATATATAAAATTAATCATTCTTTTAAACCCAAAGCATCCTGAGGACAAATTTCCATACAACAAAAACATCTAATACATTTCTTTTTATCAATTTCAGGATAAGGATTTAATTTTATTGCTTTTGCAGGACACTTCCTCGCACATAACCCACATTTAATACATTTATTTTTATCAACAACAATAGGTCTTGGTTTAAACCTCTTAAGATAAGATTTAGGCATAACAGGTTTCTCAAAATGTAGATTAGGCAATTTAGTAATTCCAACTAAATTAAAATTAAAACTTCCAAATTTTCTTCTTACAGCTTCTTTCAAAAACAAAATCTTTTTTGGATTATATCCAATCAACTTACTTGAAACAACATCTAAACTTATTGCATTTTTAGAAGCTAGAACATATCCTGCCTTCTTAGCTTTACCTGAAGTAGGCCCCTTACCCTCCATTCCCACAACCCCCTCCATAATATTAATCTCTGGTTTTATATTCTGATAAATATCAATCAATAATTTAGAAAAATTTCTTTCATTCCCTGCTTTCCTATGCAACTTTTGTTTCATGCCTCCTGCAATGCATCCATAAAGATTTTTCACAGCACCAGTAAATTTAGTAAGTTGATGAGTTTTCAATTTAGGAATATTAATAACCAAATCAACCTCTTTCAAAGTTTTAGACAAATAAAAATTCTTCAATATCTTTGCCTTTTTATCTTTAATTTTTTTTAATTTATCTTGCTCAAAGATAATTAATTTCCCATATTTTTTAGCAACCTTTTCAATTCCTGATTTTCTAAAAGCAATATCAGTATCCATAAATGAAGATTCCCCAATATAAATCTTACACTTATTCTTTTTCAGTAATTTACAGACCGCTTTTACAATAGAAGAATTAGTAAGAACCGCCTCTGGCTTCTTAGCATTACACACAACAATATTTGGTTTAATCAAAACTTTTTTTCTCTTAGGCAATTCTATCTCTGCTAATTCCAAAACCTTTGCAATTGCCTTATCAACTTCAAATTGTTTATAACTTTTGCATTTCACAATAGAAACTTTTTCTACACCCTTTTTCATAAAAATAATTAGAATGTAAAACTTTTAAAGGTTATTCAACAAATAATATTAGCCCCTGTAACTCAGTCTGGATAGAGTGTCAGCCTTCTAAGCTGAAAGTCGCAGGTTCGAATCCTGTCGGGGGCATTCATATTCTAACAACATCCAAATCTTTAGCTAAAGTAGTATTTTTAAAAACCTTCTTAGCATCTTTCAAAATTTTTTCAGAATCTTTTTCATATCTATTACTAATATGCATTAAAATTAATTTTTTACTCAAAGACTTTTTAGCAATTTCTGCTGCCTGCCTTGCACTAAGATGTCCTCGTTCTTTTGCTAATTTTTCTAGAGAAGAATCAAGAGTTGCTTCAGAAATTAATAAATCAGAATTCTTAACAAAAGAAGAAATTTTCTTATTCATAGAAGTATCAAGAACAATTGAAATTTTTTTATCTCCTTCACTAAAAGTTAAATTTTTAGCAAGATACTTTTTCTTATTATAAATTATATTTTTTCCTTCTTTTAATCTCTTAAGCAAAGGTCCTGAAGGCAATTTTAATTTTCTCAATTTATTTTTATCAATTCTTAATTTTCCTTTTTTAACAAAAATATAAGCATTAGTTGGAATTTTCCCATGAGTTAAAGGTTTAGCTTCAATATAAAAATCATCTGTCTCAACAAATTTGCCTAATACCTCTTCAACTTTAACCTTAACATCATTATACATTGGAAAAGCTTTTAAAACATTACTAATCTGTTGTTTAATTCCTTTGGGTCCATAAATCATCAAAGTTTTAGAATAGCCATTAAAAAATAAAGATTGCAAAAATCCAGGTATTCCTAAAACATGGTCTCCATGCCAATGAGTAATTAATAAACGAGTAATTTTTTGAGGACTAACTCTGGCAAATTTAAATTGTCTCTGAGTTCCCTCCCCACAATCAATAAGAATATTTTCTTTATTATATTTTAAAAGAATTGAAGGATGATTTCTTTTACGCGTAGGTATGGCTCCAGAAGTTCCTAAGAAAATTATTTTTATCATTAAAATAAAAAGTTAAAACTATTTAT
>CAYPBD010000058.1:0-2749 GCA_964408905.1 Candidatus Woesearchaeota archaeon | reverse complement strand
CCTCCAACATTTAAATTCCCACTTGTAAACAAACTATCTCTTCCAAATTCAGGAGGTCTTATTCTTCCCAATGAATCTGAACTAAAAGGAACAAACCAAACATGTTGTCCATCAAAAATACAACCCCTAAATGCCTCATTTCCTTTTCCATGAGCATATCTATTCACATCTCCAGAATGAACATCAAATTTTAAAATATGGTCTGCGTATTCTGCTGCCATCCATATATTTATTCCATCAAAACAACCTCCAATAAAACTTTCTCCACCTGCCTCTCCAGTTGGAAATTCTGTCATCTCTCCTGTTGCAGGATTTAATCTAAGAAAATTAACATTATTAGCAGGTAAAAACCATCCATATACTCCATCAAATAAAGCACCAACATAAGCAGCAGGTCCTGCAGGATGGTCATAATTAGTTAATTCACCACTTGTTACATTTACTCTTACTATATAAGCAGAGTTATATGGAGACATCCATACATAAGTTCCATCCCAGAATCCTCCATTAAATGCAATCGCTGCATAAGTAGCAGAAATATCTACATTAGAAACATTCCTTACAGAATTATCTAATGGATTAATTGCAACTATTTTATCTGATTCTTCTGGAATAAAAACAATTTCTCTTCCAGTAAATACACATCCTGAGAATGCAGCATTTCCATAATTATTTGTAATATTGACCATTGTACCATTATTCAATATATACATAAAATTATCAGAATTAAAAGGAGCAAACCATACTTTTTCTCCATCATAACAAGCACCAAAAAAGGCATAGTCTCCATTTCCATGAGCATAATTAATAGTGCTACCTGATGCAGGATTTACTTTCGCTACATAATCAGAATAACTTGGAGATAACCAAATACTCTCACCATCAAAAACTCCACCAGAGAACTTATAATTTCCATATGCACTATAATCAAAATACTCTATATCACTCGTACTATTTGACCATTTATTTTTTGCAGGAACCCCCTGCCCCAATCCTGAATTTCCTGCCTGAACTTCTCTTCTACCTGTATGAAATATATCATAGAATAAACTTAAACCTGTGCTTTGTAACAAATCTCCTAAAAAAGATGTAGTGCCATTAACTTCCAATGCTTGTGAAGGTGTTGCAGTTCCAATTCCAACTTTATTTGTATTGGAATTAACAAATAAAGTTCCAGAATCAACTGAAAAATTTTTAGATACAGTCATATTACCAACAACTTCTAATTTATTATTTGGAGTGGAGGTTCCTATTCCCACATTTCCTGAAAGAAAATCCCCTTGTATTAAAGGCATAGCATTAACATTTGCTTGTCTAACAATAAATTGATTTGCAAATAAATTTGCTATTCCTGCTTGATAACCAATTGCAATAACATTGTTTGCATTATTTCCAGTTAATGCCTGATAACCAATTCCTATACTATAATCTCCATCATTATCTAAACCAGCATTATATCCTACTCCAACCACATAATCTCCTGTATTACTATTTCCTGCATAATCTCCTAAAGCAGATAAATAATCTCCCTCATTATTAATTCCTGCATCATATCCCACTACACTTACATGTATTCCCTTATTATCATATCCTGCAAGATAACCTACTGCAGTAAGTCCTGTTCCAGTATTTGATTCACCTGCATTTCTTCCAATAGCAGTAACATAATTTGCTGTGTTTAAATTTCCTGAATTTATTCCTGCAAAAACATTATATCCTGTGGTATTAAAATTATCAGAAAGAATATATCCATTTACTTCAAAAGCCTGTGAAGGTGTTAAAGTTCCAATTCCAATCCTATTCTTATTTGAATTAACAAATAAAGTATTTGTATCAACTGTAAAATTTTTCTTTAATTCTGTATTTCCATAAACTATAAAATCATCAATTACTGTCAAATTTTGTTTTGAAATATTTAAAGAAGTTATATTATAAAAATAACCTCTTTGTGCATAAATATTTCCTCCAAGAATGCTTACTCCTCCTGAAGTCCACCCTCCTCGTGTAGTAAAATTATAATTACTTAAATCCAAATCTGAATCAACTTCAACTCCACTTAAAGTTGTATTTTTTGCTCTAAAACTATAAGCACTTCTAACAATTCTTGAAGTATCAACTAAAACTCCATCTCTATAATAACAAAGCCAATATTGGTCTGAGAAATCCAAATTAATATTATCTAAATAATAAGAAATTATTCCCCGAGAATCTGTTGTTAAAGTTGTAGAATTACTATATACAATATTTTTTACAGCACAATTTGAACTATTAGAAATATTAAATGCAAAATTAAAAGTCCCAGTAGTTACTGAACCAGAAGAAGTTGTTTGAATATTTAGATGCAAAGAATCATTAATTGGTCCTGCTAAAATACAATTCAGAAAAATTACAAGAATCATCGCTAATAATAAAAATTTCACCGTCTTTTTCATAGTAAATAATAGGAGAAGTATTTTATAAATTTTGTTACCAGAAATTTTAAATATACCTAAAACAAAAAATAATTGTAAATGAGCCTGTAGCTCAGTCTGGTTAGAGCACTGCTCTTATATGAGTTTAATTCGTGAGAATTAATTTCTCTTGGATTCGTCTAAGGGAGGCAGGGGTCCACGGTTCAAATCCGTGCAGGCTCATAAAATTCAAATTTACATTCTTAGTTATCTTTAAAAACTAAATTTATTTCTGATATTTATGCCCCGATAGTTCAGAGGCCAAGAATGCTGCCCTTTCAAGGCAGTGACCCGAGTTC
>CAYPBD010000057.1:0-2760 GCA_964408905.1 Candidatus Woesearchaeota archaeon | reverse complement strand
AGTTATGAGCGAGTACGCAGGCCGAATTAATGGAAAGGAGGTAATGAATGTTATTAAAAAATTTGTCCATTAATTCACTCACTCGTCCGCCGAAGCGTCGTCGAACGAAAGAGTTTAAAGGAGAGATTTCTGGGAAAGAGGTAATGGAAGTTATTCAGAGGTTGATGGGATGAACAAAAGTGAAATCAAAAAAAGAAATATCAAAAATCTTTTTATAGGGACTTTTTTTGGAAGTTTTTCTATAGCATTAGTGACTTTTTTCTTACCTTTTTTCCTTAAAGAACAAGGACTGTCTGCTTTGGAAATTGGAGGCTTATTTACATTAAGTATTGCTGCTGGTTCTTTATTTTTTGGATTATTTTTTTCAAAGATTATTAGGCGGGTAAAGTTAAAATTTGGATTATTTTTTGCAACAGTTCTAAGTTTTTTTAGAACATTTGTTCTTTATTTATTTCCAACTATAGGAGGAATAGTAATAAACCAATTTACAAATGAAACAGCTAAGCAATCATATAGAATTTCTGCAGATGCTACAATACAACATAATGTTAAAGAAGGTGAAGAAAGAAAAGCAAGTGCTTTTTGGACAATGGCAGATAGTTTAGGGTTAATAATTGGAATAGTTATTTCCATATTTTTAATACCTTTAATAAGTTTTAAATTGTCTTTTTTAATTTTCTCATTAATTGCTTTAGTCGCTTTATTTTTTTATCTTAGAATTAATGATAAAACAAGATTAAAAACAAAACTTAAGTTCAAAGAACTTCCTAAAATTTCTAAAAAATTAAAGTTAATTTTATTTTCTGAGATTCTTTATTGGTTGGCTCTTTCTTCTAGTTTTTCTTTGGTCATTACTTTTTTGGTTTCAGAGAAATTATCTGGGACTATTTTAGAATTAGGTGTTTTATTTATTGTTCTTCATGGTTCAATGAGTATAACATTGTTTTTAACAAAAAATAGATTAAAAAAATTTAATGAAGTTAAAACTTCTATTTTTGGGATGATTTGTCTTTTAACAAGTGCAATTATTATTATTTTATCAAAGAATTTTTATTTAATTTTTTCAGCTTTTATTTTGGAAGGAATTGGAGCAGGCATTTGGGTCCCTTCTAAAACAGCTCTTCAATGGAAAAATACAGAAAAAGAAATAAGAGAAAAAGTTTCTGGCTGGCTTTCTGGATTAAAAGGTTTTGTTCAGGCAATTGGACCTTTGGCAGGAGGATTTTTAATTACTGCAATTGGAATTAATGCTCCATTTTATTTTAAAGCTGGAATTAGTATTATTTCTCTAGGAATTTATTTTTATATTTTGAAAAAGTATAAAAATTAAAATTTGTTTTTTATGTTATGAGAATTTTAGCTTTAGGTGACCCTCATGGAATCCTTCCAAAAAATTTAAATTCTTTGATAAAGAAAAATGGAATTGAATTGATTATTTGTGTTGGAGATTGGGGATTTACTCCTGAAAAACCTTGGTTAAAAAAATCCTGGAAAGGAAAAACAGGAAATTATGTGACTAAAACTGCCAAAAGTGTTCTTTTGAAACTTGATTCTTATAATATTCCTATTTTATCGTTGAGAGGTAATATGTTTCTTGGAGGTGGAAAGAAAATTATGGATAAGTTTCTAAAGAAATGCAAAAATTTGATTCAGAAATATACTGGAAAATATAAATTTCATAATCAGAATTTTATTTTATTTGATATTAGTTATGAACCAGAAACATTAATGAAGAGGCACAAGCAAAACCCAGTGACACTTAAGAGAATGAAAAGACTTAAAACAAGAGAACAAAAATTAAATAAATTGTTAAAAGAAAATTCTGATTCAATTTTGATTTGTCATAATCCTCCTTATGGCTATGTTGATAAGGCTTATAAGGGGAAACATGTTGGTTCAAAGATTTTATTGAATGCAATTAAAAAATATAAGCCAAAATTAGTTTTATGTGGACATATTCATGAAGCAAAAGGAAAAGCAAAAATTGGCGAGACAAAAATTTATAATTTAGGTTGGCATGGAGATTATACTATTTTTGATGTTGGACAAAAAGTTAAATTGGTTAAAAGTAATTTTTTAAAATGAAAATTTTAGCAATTGGGGATATTCATGGAAATCTTTCTAAGTTAAAAAAAGAAATTCCAAAACATGATTTTGATTTTATTATTGGAATTGGGGATTATGCTGGAATTGATGAATGGTATTCTTATGTGAGATATTATCTTAATTTGAAAAAAAGAACTAAAAGAAAATCTGCAGAGGATTTTTTTGGGAAAAAGAAATACAAAGAATTGATTAAAAAAGATTTTGAAGCAGGAAAAGAAATTCTGAGTTTTTTGGATTCTCTTAATAAGCCAGGATTCTTTATTTTTGGAAATGGTGATGATGATTGGTATAATTATCCTTTTAGTAAAAAAATTCTTCAGGCAAAAAAAAGAAATTTGAATTTCTTAAAGAAGATTAAGAATCTTAAGGAAATGACTTACAGAGTTTTAAATTATAAAGGAATTTCTTTTTTGGGATTTGGTGGTTATATGGATGCAAGAGCAAATGAAAGTGCACGTGATAAAAAATGGCAAAAGAAAGTTGATAAGAGAAATGAAAAAGCAGAAAAGAAAATGAATTCCTTGGTTAAAAAGATTGGTAAAAAATCAATTTTTATTTTGCATTACCCTGTTTTAGGAATTTTTGATAAAATTTTGGAAAAAAATAAATTCTATGGGAAAAGCACTGGAGTTGATTTTTTTAGAAAAGCTATTT
>CAYPBD010000056.1:0-2814 GCA_964408905.1 Candidatus Woesearchaeota archaeon | reverse complement strand
TAGCTCTTATAATATCAGAAAGTTTGTGTGTTAAATCATCTTCACTTCTTTCTCCAGATTCCAAAATAATACTTGGTCTTATAGTTACAGGAGGAACTAAAAGTGCAGTCAAAACAGCCCATTCTGGTCTACAATTTGTAGGATTTACTCCAATTTTTCTTAATTCTTCATCAGAAATTTTTGTTAATTTTTCTCTGATTTCTGTTGGAAATAATCTTATCCTTCCTTTGTAAAAATTTGTAGGTTTATCTAATTTGATTTTTTCCTGAACAGTTCCACAGTGAGGACATTTCTTTGCATTCTTTGCTTTTTTTGCTCTTTGGCTTGGAGAATATTTTTCCAAATCTTTTTCAGTAACCATTAATTTTCTGCATTCCTGACAAAAACATCTTAATCCTAATTCAATTAATGGAATATATTTCAGATGCATTACAGGTCGTGCCAAATCAATACTTCCAGGATGTCCAAGACATTCTTTTAATCTTCCACCACAAGTTCTACATCTTACTCCAGGATCAATCGCACCTAATCTCAAATCCATCAAACCTCCATCAACAGGATATCCATCAATATTATATAATTCAGGAGTTACTATTTTTGCAGCAGATAATTTTTTAATTTGCTCAGGATTAAGCAAAGAAAATCTTATTTCTTCAATTTTTTTTCTTATTGGTTTCATTTAGTTTCACTCATATTTATTTTTTAATTTAAAGTTAGTATGAATATGCAATCCTTGTAATTCTTCTAAAAGCAATTTAAATGCATATGAAAGTTCAACATAATCAACATCATCACTGCCACACATAGAACACGTAACTTTATTTCTAATATTATCATCTATTCCAATACTTCCACATTTCATACAAATTGGCAATACAACTTTGTCAGAGTCATATCTTTCTTTTAATAATAATGAAGCACCATGAGCAACTAATGCCTGTTGTTCCATTTCCCCCAATCTTAATGCTCCTCCTCTTGCTCTTCCTTCAATAGGTTGTCTTGTCAAAAGTGCAACCTTACCTGATGCTCTTCCGTGTATTTTATTTCCAACCATGTGCTTTAATTTCAAATAATATAGATTTCCAATAAATATCTTTGCAGTCATTCTCTTTCCTGTTATCCCACTATACATTGTTTCTTTCCCGTCATATCTAAATCCTAATTCTTTCAATTGATTTTCCAATTCTTTTTTGCTTACCCCTGCAAAAGAAGTTCCATCAATAATTTCTCCTTTTACACATCCTACTTTACCTGCAAGTAATTCCAATAAATATCCTACAGTCATTCTGCTTGGCAATCCATGAGGATTAAAGATTACATCTGGTTTAACCCCTCTTGCTGTAAAAGGAATATCTTCTTCAGGAGCAATCATTCCCACAACTCCTTTTTGACCATGAGAAGTGGCATATTTATCACCCAACTCAGGAATTCTTTGGTCTCTTGTTTTAACCTGAACAATTTTATTTCCTTCTTGGTCTTCTGTAACAAAAACAGCATCAACAATTCCTTTTTCTTCTTGTCTTAATGTTACACTTGATTCTTTTTTTGTTCTAACTGAAATTTCTCTTGCTTCTGATAAGAATTTTGGAGGTGAAGTTTTTCCAATTAAAACCTCTCCTTCATTAACATTTGCTTCAGGATAAATAATTCCATCTTTTTCTAAAAATCTATAACTTGCTTCTGTCTTATATCCAGAAGTATCTTTTTCAGGAATAGCAATTTCATCTTTTAATCCTCCAGCATAATTCATTTCAACAGCAGAATAAGGTCTGAAATAAAAACTTCTTCCAATACCTCTGTCAATACTTCCTTTATTAAATACTAAAGCATCTTCAAGGTTATATCCTTCATAAGTCATAATAGCAACCATTAAATTCTGTCCAGCAGGATAAATATCTAAAGTATTGTAAACAAAACTTCTTACAATTGGTTTTTGCGGATATTGAAGAATACTTACATCAGTATCAAGTCTACACAAATAATTAGCAGCATAAAGACCCAAACTTTTCTTGAACTGTTTACTTCCTCTGTTTAATCTTGAACTTTGATTATGATTTCCATAAGGAACAAGACTTGTTACAGCTCCAAATAAATCAAGAGGATCTATTTCAAGATGTGTATGTTTTGGAGTTATTTCCTCTTCATACAAAGCAACCAATGCATTTTCTTCTTCAGATGCATCAAGATATTCAATAATTCCTTGTTTTATCAAATCATTCCATCTTAATTCTCCTTGTTCTAATTGAATTAAATGTTCATTTTTTAATTTTGGATTTCCATTCTCAAGAATTATTAAAGGTCTTAAAACTCTTCCAGGCTCTGTTGATATTATAACTGTTCCTGAACTATCATTATTTCTAACATTTAATTGTGCTGGAAGTTCACCATCTCTTCTCTTCTCTTTTATTTTTTGCACAAACTTATCTGCTTCATCAATACTTCCAATAAATTTTCCATTAAAAAATACATCTACAAAACCAGTTCCTTCTTTATTAAGTCCTTCTTTTTCTAAATCTTTTATGAAATTCTCTTCATCAATATCTACTCTTGTTGCAACCTTACTTAAAATTGCAAGATTTTTTCTTAATCCAATTTCTGTTCCTTCTGGAGTTTCTATTGGACAAAATCTTCCATAATGTGTTGGATGAAGCATTCTTGCCAGAAAATTTTCCTGTTCACTCGGCAACATACTTGAAACTCTTTGCAACTGAGAAATTATCGCCAAATAATTTGTCTTATCCATATTCTGTGTAACACCACTTCTTTCTCCTGTCCAACTTCCTGTTGCAATAGCTGATTCAACTCTGTGAGAAA
>CAYPBD010000055.1:0-2919 GCA_964408905.1 Candidatus Woesearchaeota archaeon | reverse complement strand
AAGCCATCCGCAAAACGAGACAATTAAGGCCGTGGAAAAAGACCACGTTGATAGAATTCGTGTGTAAGATTCGAGTGAGCAATTGCGAGAATTTCAGCATAGAATTACTAAAAGCCTCATTTGATATTTTAATTAATATCAATAGTATTAGAATCTAAAGGTGTTGTGAACAACTGAAAAATTTTGGAAAGGAGCATTAGCGACTTGACAAAAAATAAAATTAGTTGTGAGCAACTTGGGAATATTCTGGTGCTTATTTTTTGATTTTTTCTAAATTATATTTTATTTGTTTTAATCTATCAAGTATCTTCTTACCTGTATCAGATAATTGGATTAAATTTTTATGGAAATTAAATAAGTAACCATCTGTTTCTTTCGTTAGGGTATTAATATGAACTCGTGCTTTTACATCCTCTCTTAATCTTTTAGGTATATTCTCAAAATGTATACTAGTTAAAAAGTAAGGTTTTCCTTCGATAGGATGATAATAGATTCTCTTTAAAGAATAATATCTAGGTTTTATTTTCAACCAATGAAAAAAATATATTATTCCTTTAATTTCTTCTTTATGAATTCTATCTAAAAATATTTTAATATTAAGTTCTTCAGATTTTTTTATTTTGGGTCTTTCTATTATCAAATCTTTTTCTCTTTTTATTAAACTAATTTTATCTTCAGTTAAAGCTTTTTCTCTTTCTTTAAATTTAACTCCAGTCCCTAAGAAGTTTAATTCTTGTAAATAATTAAATAATGTTGGAGCGAATAAAATAATAAAAATAATAAGAATATAAAGATCTATAGCCCAACCTAAATGAATTATTTGAATAATAATCAATATCACTCCTAAAATAAAAAATAATATTTTATTTATTTTATCTTCGTTTTCATTCATTTTTATTCATCAGCAAATTCATAATTTACTTTTAATAATAATTCAATAAATTCAAAACAATTTTGCGCTTCTTCTTGGGTTCTATTTTCTACTTTATGATTTGTTTCATTTCCTAAATTTCTAATGGAATCTGCTTTATTTTTACTTCTTGGAGGAACAAAATGATTATCACAGAGATAATTAATATATTCCAAAAAGCTTTTTCCTTCTTTTGCTCCACCTTCAACAGCAATGTGCATTATTAGTTTTCTCATTAACATTATTGCTCCATTAAAACATCCAGACTGCATGGACTTTCTAATTTCAAAGTAAACTATCCTTATGTCTTCTGGAAGTTTGTTTATCTCTTTTCCTGGAAGAGGTAATAATATTTGTTTATGCTCATCATCAATTATTATAGGAGCTTTGCAATGGGGGCAAATATATATTTGGCTTCCAATATGATTAGGATTATATTTATCATAACTTTGATATGCTTTTTCAGAAGAGATTTTATTTCCGCAATTCCAACAAGTAAATGATTTCGCTTTTAGTTCTGAAATATTTTTCCAAATTTGATTATTAAATTTATGCATATTTACTTTATTATATTTGAATTTTTAAGAATTATTATACTCAATTATTTTCTTTTTAATTTTCTATTAATCTTTTCAATTGCTCTTTTGGGATAAGGTGCTATTGGTTCAAGTTTAATTGCCTCTTTATATGATTTAATCGCTTCCTTAAACTTATTTTGTTTATAGTAAATATCTCCTAAACTGCAATAATCAAACCCCATTTTAGACATTTGTGCAATCTTTTTGTAAAGTTCTTGTGCTTTATCAAATTCTTTATTTTTTGTATATTCGTTTGCTTTTTCTCTTAGAATATTAATAGGAGATAATCCTCTCTCTGAATTAAAAAAATCTTTATTCTTTTCTTCATTAACTAACCATTTTGGTTTAACTTGTTTTTGAATTTGTTTAGTATTTCTTTTTTTATTTGAAAAATCTTTCCTATAATAAATTCCACCTCTTCCAACATGTAACCTATCTGGACCTTTTCCAACAATTCTTTTTGTAAATCTTAGTCCTTTAACACCTGTAGAAATACTAACTCCAGATTTACTTAGATTAATACTTGGTAATCCCTTCCCTAATCTAATCTTTTTTCTGAATGTCCATCCCATTTAAATTATCTCTGCTTTAATTATAACAACATCTTCAACTGGTTTATCTTGTGTTCCTGTTTGAACTTTTGCGATTTTGTCTACGACATCCATTCCTTCAATTACTTTTCCAAATGCTGGATGTTTTGTATCAAGAAAATTATTATCTGCGACATTTATGAAGAATTGACTGCCTCCTGTGTTAGGTCCAGCGTTAGCCATTGAAATTGTATATTTGTTGTTTTTGTTTCCGCCTGCGTGCGTGAATTCATCTTCAATATTATATCCTGGTCCGCCCATTCCTGTTCCTGTCGGGTCTCCTCCCTGAATCATAAATCCGTCAATAATTCTGTGAAAAATAACGCCGTCGTAAAAATCTTGCTCAACTAATTTTTTAAAATTCCCTGCTGTTATAGGCATATCAGAATACAAATTAATAACTATGTCTCCGTAATTTGTTTCAAGTTTTACTTTTGTGCCTGAGGCAATTGTATTTCCTGTCATTTTAACTCCAACGAAAATTAAAACTGCAATCACTGAAATCATTATAACACCGACTGCAATCTTTTTCATATAAAAAGAATAGAAATTCTCTTTTTTAAAATTTCCTATAAATATTTTTTATATTCTTAAAAGAATTAATTATAGAGATTAAAGAAAAAGTTACTTCCAGATTGTATTGCAACATCCTTATAACAAGTATTTCTTGCAAAATCATCACTAAGTAAATCACAAGTTGATATCTCTTGAGTAATGTGTCCAGCGAAATCTCCAATACAATCATCTCTTAATTCTCCTGTAAGAGTTTCACATATTGAAAAATTTTTACTAGTCATGGCTCTGTCTCTAATACAATATTTAAGTGATTTTCCTTGGTTTT
>CAYPBD010000054.1:0-2931 GCA_964408905.1 Candidatus Woesearchaeota archaeon | reverse complement strand
TCATAGAAACGTAACTTATCTTCATGGGAGTCTTTGTGTCTTTTCTTGAAAAATATACATTTCCTATAACTTTAGTTCCTGCTATAAAAGGAATTCCAAGAAGATAAAAGAGAAGAATGGCAGAGGTTTTTACCGAATCCTGCATTAGGAAAGCCCCGTGCTCATAAATAATCCGTACGACAGACAGGCGAACCGAAGACAGAAAAAAGACTGAAGGAACCGAAAGAAGAAAAACGGCTCGGAGCGATGCTAATATATATGAGTATTGGTCAAGATTCGAGGCTGCTTTTCTTGAAAGTTCAGGAAGTGAAACCACTGCGACAGCCACACCGAACATCCCGAGGGGTAACTGCATTATCCTGTAAGCATAACTTAAATGTGATATATTCCCCGCAGGAAGCAGCGAAGCGAGAAAAAGAGTAACAGCCACATTTATTTTCGTTGCAGCATAAGCAAAGAAAACAGGAACGAGGAGAAGAAACGATTGTTTTACACCGGGATGACCCAGCCGGGATCTTTTTAGCCTGATTCCTGTTTGAGGAAGAAATAAAAGCAAAAATAAAAGTTGAATCACGCCGCCGGCCAGAATACCGGTAGCGGCACCAAAAATACCAAAGTTTTTATATAACAAAAAAGAAAATAAGATAACAGAGATATTAAAAAAGACCGTATAAATGCCGGTTACAAAAAAGCGGTCAAAATATGTCAGAATACCCATAACCACAGAAGCAAGAGAAATAAATATAAGAAAGGGAAACATTATTCGGGTAAGTTTGACGGCAGCCTGATATTGGAGGGGATTACTGCTAAAACCTTTTGCCAGAAAAGAAATCAGGAAAGGAGAGAATATAATTCCCAAGGAAACCAAAATAAGAAGGATTATAGTCAGAGGTAAAAGGAAAGAAGATAAATATTCACTGGCGCTTTTTTCTCCTTCTTTTGAATAATATTCCGAAAAAACCGGTACAAAAGCCGCATTCATGCCACCTTCACCAAAAAAATCTCTGAGTAGATTGGGTATATTGAAAGCGACCCTGAAGGCGTCCATCAGCGCGGAAGAACCGAACAGGTACGCGAAAGCCACTTCTCTTCCCATACCGGTTATTCTTGATAATAATGTTCCTATGCTAAATCCACCAACCTTCTTCAATTTCATAAAACTAAGGGATCAAGGTTTCGAGGGTTCAAGGGGTCGAGTCCTTCTTTTTCAAAGATTTAATTAGTGCCTTTAGCATTCTTTCTATTTCTTTTGCCTTTTTTAAGATTTCTTTTTTTTGTTCTTCCGCCATGTAACCTAAGTCATAACATAAGAGTAGCTGAGTTTCCAATTCGCAATATGAACCATAAGCAACGTAAAGAAAACGTATATATTCCTTAATTGCCCCTCTACCATAACCTTCTGCAATGTTAGAGGGAATGGAAATTGATGATCTCCTTATTTGGGAAGTTAAACAGTACAATTCTTCTTTAGGGAAAATGCTGGTTAATTTGTAAATATCAATGCATAATTTATATGCTTTTTGCCATACTTTTAAGTCCGTATAATTTTTCAGCATAATATACTAAGTGCTCGAATCTCTAAAATCTCTTTGAAGTTTTTTCCTCGAACCCTTGATTCCTTGACCCCTTTACCGTTTTTGTGTTCAACCCATCTGGAAATTAAAATATCATTCAATTACTCTAATAATCCTCCGGTTTGTTGATTAACTTGGGAGATTGTGGTGATGGGAGGTAAAATCGGGGCGAGTGGATTTGAACCACCGACCTCCTGCTCCCGAAGCAGGCGCGCTAACCAGGCTGCGCTACGCCCCGTCTTCCCATCCTTTTCTACCCTTTAAGGGTACAAATCTTACTCCGATACTATCAGTTTTAATTACTTTGCCAGCTTCTTTTTTCAAAACGACCAGCTGCTGAGTGAACATACCACCAACAGGAATAACTATTTTACCGGGATCTGTTAATTGCTCAATCAGCTCGTCTGGCACGGAAGGAGAAGCAGCTGTGACAATTATCCTGTCGTATGGAGCATATTCCCTGTAGCCAATACTCCCATCCGCCAACACTACAGTTATATTATTGTAACCCAATTTTCGCAAGGTCTTTTTTGCTTTTTTATAAAGTTCCGGAATTCTTTCTACTGTAACGACACTCATCGCAAACCGTGAAATTACGGCAGCCTGGTAACCGCTGCCTGTCCCAACTTCAAGCACTTTGTGTTCTTCGGATACATCTAGAAGCTCCGACATCAAAGCAACAATATAGGGCTGAGATATTGTCTGATCCATACCAATCGGAAGCGGGCCATCCTGATAAGCGACTCCTTTCAGACCCTCTTCAACGAATTCATGCCTGGGTATTTCTTCCATTGCAGCAAGAACTCTTTTATCAATAATGCCTCTTCTTTTTATTTGATTTTCAACCATTTTTTTGCGCTGATACTCGTAGCTAATAAACTTCCTCCCAACAGCGTAGTTTTTCAATCATGTCAAAATCAGTATATTCCATGTGTATAGGTGTAATTGATACGAAACCTTCATGTACGGCATCAAAATCAGAGTTAGGGCTTGAAACCCAGGTTGGACTTTCCCCGTCCAAAGAGTATGTCAATTCTCCTTTTTCTTCCTTAACTTTTACAATCTCATCCCTGTAAATTCTGTTCCCAAGGCATGTTATTTTAATTTTGCCATTAGGTACAGCAGGTAAATTCACATTCAAAAAAACTCCTTCGGGTAATTTCTCCTTCAAAACTTGTCTTATTATCCAGTTTACCACTTTCTTAGCAAACTCCGGGTTAAACGAATTGTAAAAATCGACCTGAGAAAAAGCAACAGAGGGTATGCCCAGAAGAGTTCCTTCCAGGGCAACGGCAACTGTACCGGAATAAGAAACATCACTCCCAAGATTAGCCCCCTGATTGATACCTCCGAGGAT
>CAYPBD010000053.1:0-3022 GCA_964408905.1 Candidatus Woesearchaeota archaeon | reverse complement strand
AGGAAGGTTTATTAAATGGAGGTATTGAAGGTCGTATTATGAAATTTACCTGGAGAGAATCAAGTTCTAAGGGTCCGGCTATCATGATATTCACCTCCGATGGTGAAAAGTTTATAGGTCGGTGGTGGTATGAAGGACAGGAAGATTCACCAGGTGGAGTATGGAACGGAACAAAAATATCTAAAGAAGTCGGTGGCTGTCCTCATTGGGAGGGAGGGATGCAGGAACAAATAACCAAGGAGCTTTTAGAGTTCGGGAGGACAAGGCTTTACGGAATTAATTTTGACGTTGATTCAGATATCATTCGAGATGAATCAAAGCCCACTCTGGATAAAATTATCGCCATGCTCAAGGCCGAATCGACCATGAAACTGATTATTGAAGGGCACACCGATTCAGACGGACCTACGGATAAAAATCAAATTCTTTCCCAGCAACGTGCCGAATCAGTTAAGTCATATCTGGTTTCCGGAGGTATTTCTGACTCACGACTTTCTACAAAAGGGTATGGTGAATCTACCCCAGTCGCTCCTAATACAACTGCTACTGGGAAAGCCCAGAATCGGCGCGTGGAATTGGTGGTTAAAAAGTAAAAATTAGCTAGAGAATACAAAAAAGAAGTCAGGAGCCAGAAGCCGGAAGTTAGGATATATATAAATTTTGAATTACCCCCCCACCCCAAAGGCTTAAAAACAAAAGAGGGATAAAACTTTCAATTCAAAAAGAAGAAAAAGAGAATCTAGTCTTTAGTCACTGGTCGATAGTCCTTAGTCCCCTACCCCCACCTAAAGAAGAAAAATCAAAAACAAAAATTGTTTTAGAAAATTTAAAATATTTTTCTCTGTTTCCCCTTCAAAGCTTGACAAATGTTACCAGACGGTTTATAATATAAACAAAATTGTCTGGTAACTATACGGGCTGCCGACTATCTTACCTGACAAAATTCAAAAAAATAAAATTTGTCTGGTAACCAGGGGAGATAAAATTGGAAATATTAAACGGTGTATTAAAGGAAGAATTAGAACGTTTGAGAAAACTTAAAAAAAGCTATGAGGAAAAAATAACGGAATTCCCTAGGGGCAGTTTAGTTAAGAAAAATATTAAAGGCAACATTTACTATTACCTTAATTATCGGAAAGGGAAAAAGGGGGTTTTTGAATATTTAGGAAAACTAAAAAAAGAAGAGTTGGAAAAAATGAAGAAAGAAATAGAAGAAAGAAGGAAATTGGAAAAACTTAAACAACAGGTTAGAAAAGATATAAAAAAAATGATAAAAATGATAAATGAAAGCAAAAAGTAATTTATTTTTCTCTACTCTCCGAGCCTTGCAAAAAGCCGGAGTTTTAAATGAAATAATTTTAGTTGGAAGCTGGTGTCATTACTTCTATAGAATCTATTTTGATAATTCTCCTGAAATTCCAGCAGTAAGAACACTAGATATAGATTTTTTAATACCAAATCCTTTCAAGGTAAATAAGGAAATCGATATTCCAAAAATACTTAAAACGCTGGATTTTAGACCTGTTCAGAATTATCCTTCGGGATATACAAAATATGTTCATCCGGAACTTGAACTGGAATTTTTAACCCCTGAACTTGGCAGAGGAAAAGGTGACAAGCCGTATGAGATTTCAAAACTGCACTTAAATGCTCAAGGATTGCGCTACTTAAATCTTTTACAATCTCAAACGATTAAGATAGAATTCAAAGATATAAAAGTCATACTACCCGAACCGGCAGCCTACGTTCTTCATAAATTTATAGTATTCGAAAGACGTAAGAAAGAAGAAAAAATGATTAGAGACCTAAAAGCCGCAAAAGAAATTGGTGAGTTTCTGCTTAAGAAAACATCCCAGAGAAAAAAAATAAAAAAGATTTTTAAATCTCTGCCAACAAAATGGCAAAAGAAAATTGTAAAGAACATAGAGGATAAATCCCCATCAGTTTTTGACTTCTTGAATAATTTAGACAAAAGCTCTTAGCAAACACTTGAAGAACCCTAAAATAAAAACCCGGTTCGATTTTTCTTAGAAAGTTTAAATACCACCTTGACTTCTTAAGTTATATTCCTAACTTTTAAAATATGAAAATATCAATTTTAAGTAAAACACTGTTTCTAAAATTTCTTTTCTCTATTCTTCTCTTTGGAGACGCACCATTTGAAAAATATCATGTAACTTATTCACCAGAGCTAAGACATACCCTAAAGGAAACTATAGGAATACTAATAATTAACTCTGGAGTAAAGAGAGGAAGAGAACTCCAGACCTATTCCAAAAATGATAAAGATTTTAAACTAAGTGAAACTTTGGATGTCATAAAAGAAACAATTCCTATAAGCAATTTTGGCTACCAGCCTATTGTTCTTGATAGTTCGGTACAGAACTATAAATATCCTTTAACAGCAGGGAATGGGGATTATTTAGAATTTGTTTACGATACAAAAAAAGGTTCGAAGACTTGGATTAACACAAAAGAATTAGAAAAAAACTTTTGTCTCACAATTATAATGATAGATAGTATCCCTATACCTTCTCGTTTTTTTGTTGATATATTTTACTTCACAAATAGTGGCAAAAGGAAACTTTATAAGCAAGCTAACAGGAATAGTAGTTTTAAGATTATTTCAAAAGAAGAACAAAAACCTCTACTCGAAATTATTGAACAAAAAGAAGAGTTCTTCAGACTAGGAATTTACCATTTTTATGATATTGAAAGCAAGGACAATTGGACAGAACCTATAGGTTGGGTAAGAATTAGAGACGATAAAGGCATGTTGTTATTCTGGCTAAAAGATGTCCACCTTGACTAAATACTTTGCATTTTTCAAAACGAAAAAACCGGTTCGAACTTTGTTTTAAAAAATAGGCAATACAACAAAGGGGTCAAGGGGTCAAGGAATCAAGGAGTCAAGACCCTTCCCTACAACCCCTTTTGATTTTATTTCTTCTTTTTCGGGGGGCTCTTTAAATTCTTCTCTTTACAACAATTATTTTAAAAATGATTCTTCTGTTTTGCACTG
>CAYPBD010000052.1:0-3073 GCA_964408905.1 Candidatus Woesearchaeota archaeon | reverse complement strand
GATGAGAAAGGGGAGGAGGTTGCATGATGGGATTTGACGAACAATTTTATGAAAATTTGAAAAATAAAATCCTACCTTATTTTGAAGGAATAGACCCAGGTCATGATTTTTCTCATACTCAAAGAGTTTATAATTTATCATTACAATTAGCACAACAAGGTGAGGGAATTAATTTAGATGTTGTTAAATTATCTGCTTTGCTTCATGATGTTGCACGAAAGGAAGAGTTTGAATCTAAAGGAAGAATTTGTCACGCAGAGAAAGGTTCAGAAATTGCAAAAGAAATTTTAGAAGGATTAGATATTGAAGAGGAAATTATTAATCAAGTTATTCATTGTATTAAAACTCATAGGTTTAGAAAAGGAAATGTTCCTGAATCCAAAGAAGCAATGATTTTATATGATGCAGATAAATTAGATGCTATTGGGGCTATTGGGATTTTGAGAGCAAGTTCTTTTGCTGGAACTATTGGAGCTGTTGTTCACAATCCGGATGTTGAACCAAGTGAAGAAAATGCTTATACTAAGAAAGATTCTGCTTACCATGAATTTTTATTTAAACTTTTAAAAGTTAAAGATAAAATGTTAACTCCTAAAGGAAAGAGAATTGCTGAGGGAAGACATAATTTTATGGAAGATTTTTTTGAGAGAGTAAATAAAGAGGTTAGAGGAGAACTTTAAATGGCAAACGATGAACAAAAAAAATTAGTTGAAGAAAAAGGAATAGTTCCCACAGAAGTTTCTGAAGAGATGAAGAAATCTTATTTGGATTATGCAATGAGTGTTATTGTTTCGCGTGCGATTCCTGCGATTGAAGATGGTATGAAACCTGTTCAGAGAAGAATTCTTTATGCTATGCATCAAATGGGTTTGAAGCCAAATACTCAGACAAAGAAAAGTGCGAGAATTGTTGGAGATGTTATTGGTAAATTCCATCCTCATGGAGATACAGCAGTATACGATGCTATGGTTAGGATGGCGCAGTATTTCTCTTTGAGATATCCTTTGGTTTATGGACAAGGTAATTTTGGTTCTATTGACGGGGACCCTCCTGCGGCTTATAGGTATACAGAAGCTAAATTAATGAATATTTCTTCGGAGTTGCTTCAGGATATTGATAAAGACACTGTTAATTTTTTACCTAATTTTGATAATTCCTTGAAAGAGCCAGAGCTTCTTCCTGGAAAACTTCCTGCTCTGATGCTGAATGGTGCGACAGGGATTGCTGTTGGTATGGCTACAAATATTCCTCCTCATAATTTAACAGAGGTTTGTAATGCAATTATTGCTTATATTAAGAATTCGCAAATAACTTTTGAAGAACTTTGCAAAATTATCACTGGCCCTGATTTTCCTACTGGAGGAATTATGCATGGAGATATGCTTGAATTATATAAAACAGGAAAAGGGAAATTAATTTTGAGAGGAGAGACAACTATAGACATTGTAAAAAAGAAACAGGCTGTTGTAATTACTTCTATTCCTTATATGTTGAATAAATCTACTTTGGTGGAGCAGATTGCGAATTTAATTCAGAATAAAAAACTTAAGAATATTTCTGATTTAAGGGATGAGTCTTCTAAAGGAAAAATAAGAATTGTTATTGAATTAAAAAAAGGAACTAATCCAAAATTTGTGATAAATTCTTTGTACAAGTATACTCGGCTTCAAGATTCTTTTAATGCTAATTTTCTTGCTTTAGTTAGGGGGCAACCGCAAGTTTTGAATTTGAAAACTATTCTTGATGAGTATGTAAATTACAGAAAATTAGTAATTACAAACAGAACAAAGTTTGAATTGAAAAAGGCAAAAGAGAGACAGGAAATTGTTGAAGGGTTGTTAATTGCCTTGAAAGATATTGATGGTGTTATTAGTTTGATTAAGAAATCAAAAGGGAAAACAGAAGCAAGAGAAGGGTTGATGAAGAAATATAAGTTGACTAAAAGACAGGCTGAGGCTGTTTTGGAAACAAAGTTACAGCAGTTAACTTCTTTAGAAGTTGATAAGTTAAATAAAGAAGCAAAAGAACTTGAGACAAAAATTGCAGAATATGAAAAAATTTTAGGAGATGTTAAAGAAGTTTTGAAAATTATTGTTAAAGAAGTTAATGAATTGAAAAGTAAATATGGAGATAAAAGAAATACCCGTGTTATTGAAAAAATTGCTAAAATTTCTGAAAAAGATTTGGTTCAAAAGAAAGAAGTTGTTGTAACTATAACTGAAAAGGGTTATTGCAAGAGAATAGATGTTCAAAATTATAAAGAACAAAAGAGAGGGGGTAAGGGAGTTATTGGAAGTAATTTGGCTACAGGGGATTTTGTAAAACAGATTATTACTTGTTCAACACATGACCATTTGATGTTTTTTACAACGAGAGGGAGAGTTTTATGGTTAAAGGCTTATGATATTCCAGAGGCACAGAAATATAGTAAGGGAAAGGCAATAGTTAATTTGCTTAATTTGAGAAATGAAAATATTACAAATGTTATTTCTGTTAAAAATTTTGAAGGGCATTTGATGATGGCAACACAAAAGGGTTATGTTAAAAAGATTGCATTAAAACACTTTTCAAGACCGCGTGCTTCTGGAATTAAAGCTATTAAATTACCTAATGATGATTCTGATGAATTGATTGGAGTTGAGTTTGTTGAAAAAGGGCAAGAGGTTTTTTTAGCTACTAGAAAAGGAAAAGCAATTAGATTTAATGAAAGTAATGTTCGTTCAATGGGTCGTGCAAGTTATGGTGTTACTGGGATAAAATTAGAGCAAGATGATTCTGTTGTTAGTCTTGAGATTTTAAATACAGAGGCAGTTTTGACAATTACTGAAAAAGGTTATGGTAAAAGGACTGCTGTTCATGATTACAGAAAAACAGCAAGAGCAGGAAAAGGGGTTATTAATTTGAAAGTTTCAGAGAAAACAGGAGAAGTTGTTACAACTGTTTCTGTAAATGGAGAAGATGGAATTATAATTACAACTGCAAAAGGGATGGTAATTAGGACAACTTTGAAAAATATTAGAGTAATGGGAAGAGCTGCTCAGGGAGTTAGAATTGTTAAACTTCATTTAGGAGA
>CAYPBD010000051.1:0-3081 GCA_964408905.1 Candidatus Woesearchaeota archaeon | reverse complement strand
TTATATTTACTTTCATAAGAGTTTGAGATTAATTTCATTTTTAAAGATTTTGATTATCTAAATCTTTCAACAGCAACTCTTTTACAATATTTATTCACAGGACACTGAGAACAAAAAGGAGAAATCGGCTTGCAAATCGTCTGGCCAAACTGAACAAAAATTGCATTAAATTCATTCCAATATTTTAAAGACAAAATTCTTTCAAGTTCTTTTTCTGTCTGCTCAGGAGTTTTTGTTTTAATCCATCCAAGACGATTAGGAATTCTATGACAATGAGTATCAATTGGCAAAACATCCTTACCAAAAGCAAAAGCCAAAACAATATTTGCTGTCTTTGGACCTATTCCTTTTATGCTCATTAATTCCTCTTTACTATTTGGAACCTTTCCTTTAAATTTCTCCAAAATAACTTTAGAAACATGTTTCAAAACTCTCGCCTTCTTCTTATAATGTCCAGAAGAAAAAATTAACTTTTCTAATTTTTTAATAGGTAATTTTAAAATATCTCTAGGAGTATCTGCCACTTCAAACAACTGCCTCGATGCTTTCTCTGTATTCTTATCCTGTGTTCTCAAAGACAATAAACAAGAAATTAAAATTTTAAAAGCATCGGGCTTTTTTCTCATTCTATTCAAAGTTGTCTTTTCATTTGAAGAATAAACTTTAGAAAGAATTTCCATTGTTTTCTTTATCTTATCTTTCTTTTTCATTTTATCTTTTCAGAAATTTTATAAATTACAAAAGGAATCAAAGCCATTAAAGGATAACCAATTAACTGAAACACAATAAAAAAACTCCCAACCT
Organism: Candidatus Woesearchaeota archaeon; assembly: GCA_964408905.1. GTDB lineage: Archaea > Nanobdellota > Nanobdellia > Pacearchaeales > GW2011-AR1 > CAYPBD01. The sequence continues at coordinate 2,277 of CAYPBD010000051.1, read as the reverse complement.
TAAAATTAGAAAAAGGCATACTTAAAACTATCCAAGAATCTGAAAACAAATTAATATATTCAGTAAATAATCCTAAAGGAATTACAAAAATAATTAAAGACAAAATAAGAGAAAACCAAAAAGAAAATTTTTTTTCAAAAATTTTTACCCCAATCATCAAAGCAATCATAAAATAAATATGAGGAATTGCCCATTCAAAAAGATACTTCAAAATTTCATCAAACAAAGTAGAATAATTATAAGTCCAGTATTCTAAATAAATTCCTATCTTATCAATAACAATACAAGAAATAACAAGAACTACAAAAAAGAAAATATATCTTTTAATTGTCCAATTATCAAATAAATTCTTTTTTGAAATAAAATTAAAAATCACAAAAAATACAAAAACCATTCCAATTGAAAAAGGAGTATAAAAATGAGGTTCTTTCTTAAAAATAGACAAATAAATTCCAAATAAAATTAAAACAATCCCAATTACAAAAAATAGAAATTCTTTTTTAAATTTATTTTTTAGCTTCATTTCCAGTTTTAGAAACAATTAAGATACCTATAACAGAAATAATTGTTATAATTACTGCACTTAATAAACTACTTTTAATTGGACTTATTGCTGAAATTTTTTCCATCCATAAGGTTATTACATCTCTCCACGACAAAGCTATTAAAAAACCAAAAGCAGCAACTAAAGCAGTCACAAGAGATTTTCTTAATTCTCTTTTAAATTTTTTACTAGTTTCTTTTGCTTTTAATTTTAATTTCTCTGTTTTAGATAAAACCATCTCAAATATCAGTAATACAATCTATTTTATTTTTAATTAATAGAGCTTTAGCTCTTTTTATAGAATTCGCTCCCAAAAAGATTGCAGTTATTTTCTGAGATTTTGAAAAATTAACAATAACTTCTGCTGTCTTTTCTGGCTCAGACATTCTTTGCGGAGTTAAAATAACAACAAAATTATAATTTCTTTTCTTGAATTTATCCAATGCTAATTCATAATCTTTAGCTAAAGCAGTTCCAATTATATCTAAAGGAGGTTCAACCTCAAAACCTTTTTTTACTAAATAATCTGTAATCAATGCTGCTGCTCCTCCAGCATTTGTAATTATTTTAACTTTTCTCTTTTTATCAAGTGATAATTTAATTTTTTTATTCAAACCAAATGCAGAAGATAAAGAATCAATTAATTTAACTTTCGCTTGTTTAAATGCTCCTTTATAAATTTCAAAATCTGTTGCTAAACTTCCTGTATGACTAATAGTTGCTTCACTTCCTCTCTCTGTTTTTCCCGCCTTTACCACAATTATTTCTTTTTTAGATTTTTTACAAATATCTATAAATCTTTTTCCATTTTTTAATTTCTCAATATACAAAATTATTTTTTTTGTTTTTTTATCTTTATCAAAATATTCTATAAAATCAGAAAAATCTAAATCAGCCATATTTCCCAAACTTACAAAACCTGAAAAACCAAATCCTTCATTAGAGGCAGAAATATCTGAAAGATAACTCCATAAAGCACCGCTCTGACTTATGAATGCCACATTTCCTTTTTTTGGTGAAGTACTTGCAAAAGTTGTATCTAAATTCAAATAAGGATTTGCTATTCCAAAACAATTTGGTCCAAGTAAATTAATTTGATTCTTTTCTACGATTTTGATTATTTCCTGTTCTAATTCTTTATTTCCAACTTCTGAAAATCCCGCACTTATTATAATTACATTCTTAATTTTTTTCTCTCTACATTCCTCTAAAATATTTTTTACAAATTTAGCAGGAATTGCAATTATAACTAAATCTATTTCTCCCAAATATTCTATTATAGAATTATATGCTTTTCTTCCAAATATTTCTTTATGCTTAATGCTAATTGGAATAACTTCACCTTGAAACTTTGAAAGCTTTTCCATTAAAACATAACCAACTTTTCTAGGATGTTTTGACGCTCCGATTACTGCAATAGTCTTAGGGTTAAAAAAAGCATCCAATTTACTCTTTTGCATTAAGTCAATTAGAAAACTATATATAAATAAATTTCTTTTTTTATTCATGCAAATTTTTACAGAAAAAGAGGCAGAAAATTTTCTTGAAAAAGAAGGATTCCAAATTGTTAATAGAATCTATATAAAGAAAAAATCAGATATCAACAAATCTATAAATAAAATTAGTTTTCCTTTTGTTATGAAAGTTTCTGGAAAAAAAATAATTCATAAAAATAAAGTTAAAGGAATTATTTTGAATATTAAAAATTACGAAGAATCTGTAAAAGCATTTAA
>CAYPBD010000050.1:0-3095 GCA_964408905.1 Candidatus Woesearchaeota archaeon | reverse complement strand
CCAGCACTTGTCAAACCTCTCATTGCTCTTTTCTTATTTCCAGATTCAGAAATCCATTTCATCTTTTTATCTTTTTTAATTTCTTGTTTAGAAGGATCAACACAAATGACTTCAAAAAAATAATGCATTCCATCTTTTCCAATCTGATAAGAATTTAATACAACTAAATTAGAATATTTTCTCTCAACTCTTTGCTCTGCAATCCATTTATAATTCATTCCCAAATTCTTCCGAGTGTGCATTCTCTTGCTTCTTCTACCTTTGTTTGGTCTTGGTCTTTTATGCCCTCCTCTCTTAATTCTTACTCTAATTATAACAAATCCTTTTTTATCCCTATAACCCAAAGCTCTTGCTCTGTCTAATCTCAAAGGCTTCTCTACTTTTGTAAAAACTCCAGATTTCCTCCATCCTATCATTCTATTTCTCAAAGTATCTTTATCTGGCTTCTTCCATGCTTGTTTTATATAATAATATAGTCCTTTCATTTGATTATTTTATAAGGAATGAGTGAAAATCTTTTTAAGATTTACTCTTGCCATAGATTATTTAGAAAAAATTGGTTTTTAAAGATTACTTAAGTGAGGCTGCACGGATTTGAACCGTGGACCCCTGCCTTATCAGAGCAGTGCTCTGGCCAGACTGAGCTACAGCCTCATGTTTCTAAGTTTGTAGCGAATAAATGTTTTTTAAGCATTTCTACCATCGTAGTTTCTTTTCTAAAGAAACCCGTGAGCTACAGCCTCATAAATATTACATGAATAAATCTTTTTTAAAAGTTTTCTAATTTATTTAACACTAAACTCAAGAACCAATTTTCCTTTTGACAGATTATAATTTATGATTGGTAAATTTATCTGAACTATTTTGAAATATGATTTATCTTTTGCAACAGCCTTTATCTCTATACTATTTTCAAGTCTAACAACTGCAATATCATTTATTGATTTAACACCCTGAATATCAATTTCATAAACAATTTTATCAGAAAATCTTCTTACATTTGTAACAGGCTCTTCTCTAGGAAGTTTTGAAAATTTTTTAAAATTTTCTTTAGATAAATGTGAAGGTATTTTAACAGAACTAATTTTCTTCTCCACAACCTTTGGTTTAAATTGTTCAGGAACTTTGTTGAGATTAACCTCCTTACCATTTACCATTAATCTAAAATTTGTTCTTGGTTTTAAATCACTATTTTTCATTTGTTTTTGCATTTCCTTTTGTAACATCCTCATAGCATTTCCAAGCATTTTTCCAAAAATATCCCCTCCAAACATTGGACTAGAAAATTGTCTAGATTCATTTAAATCGTCACTCTTACCCAAAATCCCCCAATCTTTTTTAAAATTTTCATTCAAAGAATTTCCACAATACGGACAAAATTCATATTGAGAATTTATCTTTCTCTTACACTTTTTACACTTTTTTTTCTTAAACATTTAAAGAAAACACTATTTCAGTTTATAAAATTTATGAAGTCATTTCATTCTTAAATATTTTTTAATAGACATAATCTCATGAGCCTCTTCAGCAAAAGAAGATTTAAATTGTTTAAATAAAATATTTTTGAATTTTTTTGAACTTCCAAATTTCTTTGTTTTTTTTATCTCATTCATTTTTGGAATCCACCAAAACACAACTATCATTCTTATTATTCCTCCAAAAATATAAATTAAAAAAAGAGGCTCTATAAAACTCACTGTTAAAAATTTAATAAGAATTGCACTAAGGGTTGCTCCAAAAAAAACTCCAATTCCATTTAATAAATTATAATAAGAAACAGCAAGTCCTCTCTTTTGCTGACTTACATTATCATAAATAAAATTTCCCTCAGCAAGATTAAAACCAGCCCAAGAAACTCCGCTAACTAAAGAAGGAACAAAAATCATATAAATAGGGTTCTGAGAAAGAATCCATAAAATAGGCACAATAGGAATAAAAATAGTTGTTACAACTAAAATTCTATAATTTCCATAGTTATCAGCGAGCACTCCCCAAAGGTTCAACACCAATAATGAAAATGCAGAAGCAGAAAATATTATTATCATGTAAGTTACATAACTAAAATTTAAATTTCTCAATAAATATATAGCTAATAAAGATGAAGAAATAGAAACAGAAAAACTAAGCAAAACCCTAAAAATAGCAAATTTCCCAAAATTAGTTTTAGGTGCCTTTTTTAAAAAATCCCAAAAAGAAAAATAATATCCTTTCTTCAGTTTTATCTTGGGCTCATATTGTTTTCTTAAAATTCTCCAAGAAATTAATCTAGTAATAAAAGCAAGAGAAAACAAAATCATAAAACCAAACATAGTCCAGTTTTTGCTTTTAAAATAATTTAATAAAAAAGCAGCAAGAATTGCAAAGATTCCTGCAACAAATCCAAGAATCAAACTCCTCTTAGAAAACCATCTCCCTCTATATTTTTCATCTACAATATCTCCCATCCAGGAAAACCAAGCAGGAGATGCAATATTGCCAAAAATAACATAAAGTGAAAAAGAAAATAAAACCAAGAAAGGTAAGAAATTTACTAAAATATTAAAATAAAATAAAATAGCAATTGCAACAAAAGGAAGCCACATTAAAAACTCAAAAAAAATTGCTTTTAGAATAATTTTCTTTCTTGGATATTTCTCAATCAATCTTGAACTAAGTGTCTGTGCCAAAGGTCCCAACAAACCCGATACTGCAGTCAATAAAGCAACAATAGAATTACTTGAATTAATCGCAATTGCAAAAGGAGAAACATACTTGCCTCCAAACGCGCCCTGAATATGAGCAAAAATACCTTCTTTTATACTATATCTTCTTGATTGATGTTTTAATTCCTTAACACTTAAATTATCTTTTTTCTCTTTTTTCAATTTAAATTCTCTCTAAATTGGAAAGTAAAAATTTTATATTTTCTCTCACCATCTTTTCAAAAATAAGAGAAAAAAGATTAATAAAACTTATGAATGCACCAACTGGGAATCGAACCCAGGTCTCAAGCTTGGGAAGCTCGTATTCTGCCACTAAATTATTGATGCTCTATAAAATTAAAATAGTTAGTTTTTTATATTTATTTTTTCTCACCATTTTATGACAAAAAAATT
>CAYPBD010000049.1:0-3144 GCA_964408905.1 Candidatus Woesearchaeota archaeon | reverse complement strand
AAGCTCCTAAAATCATTGCAATCACTGCTAATCCATTGTAAATATAATTTGAGTTCTCTCTTAATAATTCTGCAAATGTTTGGAAGAATTGGACAATTACTGCTCCGTAAAATAAATATCCCAAATAAACTGCAGATACAAATGCAACTCCTCCAAAAAGAACTTTTTTTCTTTTTTCTGGACTTTGAATAAGTATTGTCATCAAGACCATGGTTAAAACTGCAATTGCACATGGGTTTACAGAATCAGCTAATGCAAGCATTGTTATTCTTCCAAAATTTATTCCATCCATTTTATTAACACCCTGTAAGTTCTTTTAATTTTTCAATTGATTGTAATCCAATATATTCTTCTCCATTAATAATCCATGTAGGAGTATATTTAATATTTTTGCACTTGTCTTGTTCATATAAACAATCAATTATATTTAATTGAGAATTTTCAAAATAATTTTTTAATTCATTTTTATTTAACCCAGTAACATCAAGTCCAAATAGTTTTAATTGATTGTTGCATGCATGACATCCATATTGAGTATATAATTCAGAATTTTGTCCTATGCATTCTATAATATTCTGGGGGGTTCCGTTTCCAATTGTGTTTTTCATGATTACTGCAAAAATAATTACAGCAATGATAATTGAGATTGTTATCCAAAGTCTTTTTTTCATTTTATTAATTGTTAATTATAAGTTTTAAAGGTTTTGATGAAACTAATTATTATATAAACTTTATTAATAACATTAAAATTATGCCAAGTAAAAATACCAAAAAATATGCTAAAGATTTTTTAATGTTTTTTATTTTTTTGATTTCTGGAATTAAATCCGATGCTGCAATGTATATGAAGTTCCCTGCTGCAAATGGAAGAATATAAATAATTGCAGGACCAATTGTTCCTGATAAAAAATAACCAACAAGACCTCCTAAGATTGCAGTTAATGCTGTAAGGAAATTTATGAATAATGCTTTTGATTTTTTGAATCCACTATAAACAAGAACTCCAAAATCACCTATTTCCTGAGGGATTTCATGTAAAGCAATTGCTAATGTTGTTATAATTCCAATATGAAAATTAATTATGAAAGAGGCTGCTATAATCAGACCATCTATAAAATTATGGACTGAATCAGAAATTAAAATAAGATAGGAAACTGGTTTTTTGTGTTTCTTGTGTTTGACAGAATGATGGTGATGCCATAAAAAGAAAAATTCTAATATAAAGAAAGTGCAAAATCCAAGAATTAAATATAAAAATAAATTAAAAACATTTTGTGTTTGTTCTATTGCTTCTGGAAGTAAATGCAAAAATGCTCCGCCCATTAGAGCACCAGCAGATAATGCAACTAATAAAAGTAAGATTTTGTTTAATGTTTTTTCTTTTAATGCTAAAGTTAGAACTCCAATAAATGCAATTAAGCTAATTAAGAAAGTGCTTAAAATTATTGCAAATAAAATTGTCATTCTTTTTTATCCTTGTTCATTAATTTATTTATTATCATGCCCTGAATAACAGACATAAATATCATAACAAAACTTAATATTAAAATGTATTTCCATCCAAAATAAAAAATTGCAATAGGGAGTAAAGGAATTTTTATTGCCCGATTGTATAAAAAACAAGTAATGAGTCCGTAACTTAAACCTTTATTTTTTAAATTTTCCAAAAGAGGATACCATAAATATATTGGTCCGGTGGATAAAATTCCTCCAAGAATAACAAAAAACCATTTTTTTATTCCTTTTTCTTTGAAATGTTTCATTATAAATTTTGGTGTTATAAAATAATTTGTTAAAACCATTAATATAAAAACAAGAATAAAGATGGGAATTATCTTTAAAATTATTTCATTAAAAAAATTTAAACTTGAGAAAAATAAATCTTGCTTAAAAATTAATATGAAAAGATAAATTAAAATTGTGATTATTAAGAAATACCAATTTCCTGAAATCTTTTTAAATTTATTTTTTGTTTTCATTTTAAATTAGATTGAAGATTAACCCTATGATTAATGCAATTATTATAGATGAAATAAATGCTATAATATTTCTTAGAAAAGTAAATTTTTTTCCTAGTATTTTTATTTCTGCAGGTAATTGAATTATTCCTATAGTCACCCAAGCAACTAAAAAAGCAGTTACAGCAATTAAGTTTGTCCCTTTTTCTAAGAGTTCTCCTCCGATGATATAACTTGTAACAGGAGTTCCAACAGAAATGCTTCCGATTAGACTTCCAGCAAAAGAACTAATTAAATAGTGTCCTTCAAAAATTGTAAAATAAAATGATTTTGGAATTAATTTGATAACTAAACTGACGAGCAAGATTGTTCCTAATATTAAAGGAAAAAGTTTCCAGAGAGACTTCCCAGTGTTGAATATTATTTTCTTTATCTCTTTTTTTGGCATTTTTATTCTCTTGTCATAGGGCTTTTGCATTTAGGACATTTTTTTTTGTAACAAGGTTGTCCGAGTTGATGTGTTTCTTTGTATCCACATTTTGGACATACACAGTTTCCATTTGGACCAGCAGCAAATTTTCCTCCACTAAGTCCTCTGCCACCAGAATTTCTACCTCGTCCTAAACCAATTCCTCTTCCTCGTGGTTGAACCATTTTAAACCTCCTTTTATTATTCTCCTATTTGAATTGCTTTTCCATTTATAATTGAATCTGCGATTTTTTTTCTTGCTGATTTTAAAATTCTTGATAATGTTGGTTGAGAAATATCCATTTTTTGTGCTGCTCCTTCCTGAGGAATTTCTTTTAAGTCAATTAATCTTATTGCTTCAAATTCTGGCATTGTTAATATAGTTTCTTCTAATTCTGTAATTCTTTGTCCTGCTGGTTTGAAATAAGAAGAGCTTGGCCGGCCCCTTACTCTCCTTCTTCTGCATGGTCTAGGCATTTTATCTTATTTGTCTCCTGAATCCTCTACCTCTACCAAAACCTCTTCCACGAGGTATTTGTCCTCTTCCAAATCCTGGTTGAGGTTGTGCCCCTTCACAATTTCCCATTTGTCTTCCTGTTTTTGATCCTTCTCCATTTGGACCTGTTCCGTCTCTTTGTGGCATTTTAATTACTCCTTGCTGTAAAACAGCTAATTTAATTGTGAATATGTATTCATTATACTTTATAAATGTTTCGA
>CAYPBD010000048.1:0-3150 GCA_964408905.1 Candidatus Woesearchaeota archaeon | reverse complement strand
GTAAAGGAGTTTGGACAATTTATAATTCTTTAATTGAAAATTTTGGAAATGAATTCAATATTTTGCTGAATGTTTCAAGAGAAGATTTAATTGAGAAAAGTTTTGATGAAGAATTAGTTGATTTAATTATTAAGAACAGAGAGCAAAAAATAAAAGTTAAACCTGGTTATGATGGTGTTTATGGACAGGCAATTCTTGAAGGAAAGATAGAGAAACAAAAGAAATTAATTTAATAATCCATTTGGCATTTAGGGATGCCTATACTTTCACCATATTTTTTTACTTCCTCTTTTTTTATTTTGTCTTCTTTTTTGTACTCAAATATTTTATTTTTAAAAATAACTATTTCTTTATCTGGTGTTCCAATGTTTAGATACCATTTTGGTTTAATAGCTTCACTCAACTTTTTTGATATCTCTTTAATGTATTTTACATCTCCTTCAAAAGTTACAGCAGTCCAAATTTTAGGTTGAAAATTTGCTAATCTTTTTTCTGGAATATCCCACTTTTCTTGTTTAATTATTTTTACTAATTTTAGAACTTCTGGATTTTGTAAACTTTCTTTTAATAATAGCCCTTTAAATTTTTTCATTTTTCTTTAACAGAAAAGTCTATTCCTAATTTTTTTGTTTGTTTTTCTAAATCTTTGAAAATTTCTTTTAATCTTTTATCAGCTGTTTTCATGTCTTCTGCTTGTGTTTCAATCCAATATCTTCCTGCAGAGATATATTTTATATTAACATCTTTAATTTTTTCAAGGATTTTTTTTATTAGATTTACTCCTTCTGGTTTTGTTGTAGTAAGATGCATTTCTCTTTTAATAACTGCTTTTTTCTTTTTTTGTGTTTTTAATATTTCTAAAATTTTATCTGCATTCTTTTTCCCTGTTACTTTTTCTAGATTTTTTGAATTTTCTTTTGCTTCTTCTAAGAAACCATATAAATTTTCTTTTTTTTCTATTTCTTTAATTATTTTGTCAGATTCTTCCCCTAAAATTTTTTTGATTATTGCTTTGTAACTTCTTTCTTTTTTATCTTGTTCTAAAATTTCTTTTCGCTCTTTTTGTGTTACTCTTCTTAGTGAAAGGTCAATTCTGTTTCTTGAAATTCTTAATACTTTACACACTATTCTTTTTTTTGGAACAACATAATTTCTTATATTTCTTATTCTTCCAGGAGCAACTTCGCTCATTATTATACTTCCTTGTCCATTTCCTTTTATATTCACAAATACAATTGTTCTGGTGACTTTTTCTACTGTACATAAAACAATATCTCCAACTTCTAGATTTTCCATGATTTAAGAAGAAAAAAAGATATTTTAAAGGTTGTGATGAAAGATAGAAATCGTTAAGAATATTTCTTTTTAATATTGATTATGTCTTCCTGTGTTTTGTGTGAATTAAATGAAGAAAATCCGACATTCATTAAAGATTTTGAATTCTGGACACTTTTAGTGAATTATATGCAACCAACACTTGGAAGCAATTTAATCGTTTTAAACAGGCATGTTTCTAATTTATCTGATTTAACTGAAAAAGAGTCTTTGGAACATCTAAAAATTGTTAAAGAGTTAGAAGAAGTTCTTCGGAATTCCTTTAATCCAGAAAAGATTGATTATCTTATGTTAGCAAATGTTGTTGAACATATACATTATCATGTTGTGCCTCGTTATAGAAAACCTAAATTTTTTCAAGGATATAAATGGGAAGATAAAAACTATGGACATATTCCAAAATTGTCTTCGGATAAGAAATCCCAACAAATTTTAGATAATATAATTTTTGAAATTCAGAAAGGATTTGATAAATTTAAATTTTAATCATTTCAATTTCTAAATTTTTTTTGAGTAATTCAATGAATTCTTGTTCTTTTTCTTGTTTTAGCATACATCCTGCTGCACATTTGTGGCCTCCAACTTCTCCACCTATTTCTTTTATAACTTTGTCTAAAATTTCTCTTACATTTCTTCCACTTTTGCCGACATTTCTTGAGGATACTTTTATTTTGTCGTCGTAATAAGCCATTGTAGTTATTACTGTTCCTTCTTCATAAATAGATGAATTGGAAAGTATACTAGCTATTGTTCCTATTATTGTATCTTTTATGTTTTCCCTTGCATTTATTATTACAAAACCTTTACCTTGTATTTTTTCTGATTTGGATACATATTTTAATCCTGAAATAATAAATTGCTTATATCTAGTGTGTATTAATTCTGCTCTTTTTTTTGCTTGAGATAATTCCATGCAGTATTTTATTGCTGTTTCACTTTCTCCTAATCTGGAGCATGCATTAATTATTGTGCTTAATTCTCTTGCATCTTCAAGTTTATTAAATAGTTTTATTAAAAAAATATCTCCTATTATTTCTTTGTCTTTCACTTTTGGATTTCTTAACATAACTGATGTAATCAATTTTTGCATTTCTTTTTCATTTAATTCTATTAAGCTTTTGTATTTTCCATTTATTGGTTTTAATCCTATTTCTCTTAGTAATTCAATAACTCCTTCTGTATTTCCTGTAACTCCTGGGATATAAGGTTCTGAAGAATATTCAAGTGTTCTGTTTAAAGGTCTTGTCGAGGGATAAATTAAAAGTCCTCTTTTCTTTTTTACTTCTCCATCATTTAAAATCCCATTATTTAATTTATCTACACTTTTTTCCATTAAGTCTCCAATCATTCCTAAAATAGCTAATTTTGCAAATTCTTTGTTTTGAGAATTTATTTGTTTGCAAAAGAGATAAGTTAATCCTGAAGCACTTATTTTTTGTTTATTGCTAAGTTCTGGGTTTATTATATCAATGTTCTCTGGAATCTCTTGAGTTACTTCATGATGGTCAATTATAAAAATCTCTTTTAATCCTGCTTCTGCAATGTGGTGTAAACTTCCTGATGCTAAATCTATAAATAAAATTGGTTTATCTTTTGGTAAATCATAAATAAATTGTTTTTCTAACCTTTTCACAATTTTTATTGAAAACTTTTTATCTAGTTTTTTTAATGCTTGTATTATTATTGCAGCTGAAGTAATTCCATCTGTATCAAAGTGACTTATTATTTGAACTTCTTTATTTTTAGTTTTGTTTAGAAATTTCTCGCTTATAGTTTTAATTTCTCTTTCTAGCAAATTTTCCTCTTTTTCCATTT
>CAYPBD010000047.1:0-3358 GCA_964408905.1 Candidatus Woesearchaeota archaeon | reverse complement strand
AAAAGACAATTGTTGTTTCAGTTATTCATGGAAATAATGAAATTGGAACAATTCAGAATTTAGAAAAGATTGGAAAGATTTGCAGAGAAAAAAATGTTTTGTTTCATACAGATGCCTGCCAGAGTTTTACAAAAGTTCTTATAAATGTAAAGAAACAAAATTTGGATTTAGTTACTTTAAACTCTCATAAAATTCATGGACCAAAAGGTGTTGGTGCTTTGTATATTCGGGAGGGAATTAAAATAGTTTCTTTAATGCATGGAGGAGGACATGAGAGAAATTTAAGGAGTGGGACAGAAAATATTTCAGGGATTGTTGGTTTTGCAAAAGCAGTCGAAATTTCTAAGAAAAAAGATATTGAAAAGATGATAAAATTAAGAGATAAATTAATTGAAGGAATTTTGAAAATTTTGAATGTGAAATTGAATGGTTCTAGATATAAGCGACTTTGTAATAATGTGAATGTTTCTTTTAATAATATTGAAGGTGAAGCAATTGGGGGTTATCTAGAGAATTTTGGAATTTGCACTTCTACTGGTTCAGCATGTGCTTCGCATTCTTTAGAGCCAAGCCATGTCTTGAATGCAATTGGTTTAAGTCCTGTTCAATCAAATAGTTCAATACGAATGAGCTTAAGTAAATATACAACAGAGGAAGAAATTGATTTTGTTTTAGAAAAGCTTCAAAAGATTGTTGAGAAATTACGGAGGATTTCACCATTAAGGTGAAGGTGTTAAGATGAAAAAAATACCTGTTTATTCAATTAAAATTCCAGAATATACTATTAAAAAAAAGCCAAATTATGTTAAAATAGGGAAAAAAGTAGATAAAATAATTGAGAAAAATTTCCCAAATGGAAAGTATATTTTACGTGCAATTAATTCAGATGATCATCCAAAAATAAATTTAAAAAAATTAGTGGAGATTATTCTAAAAATTGGAACAGATAAATATGATCCAAAAAGAAAGGCTGTGTGTCAAGATGAATTTTCTGGATATGATTATGACATTCAGGCAGGCACAATTGAAATTAAGAATTCTAAATTGATTATAACTAAAGAAGACAAATATCCCTCAATATTTGGAAGTATTGCTTATCTTTTTTATGAACATGCTCTTCTTGACAGAGGGCACAGAGTTAGAATAAATTTATTATTAATTTATGACCCAAAGAAACTAAAAAAAGCAAGAAAGTTTTCTCCAAAAGCACGAGGAGTTAGAAAAGGATTGAATAATTATTTATACAAATTCAAAGACGAGAAAAATAAAAAAGATGCCTTATTAGGGATTATAAAAATTTTAAAATGAAAATAACTAAAAAAACAAAAAAATTAAATGAGGAAATGAAAAAAAGGAATTTGTTGAAATGAAATTAATAATAACTCGTCATGGAGAAACTGAAGAAAATTTGAATAAAATTTGGCAAGGACACCTCCAAGGAAAATTAACTGAAAAAGGAATTGAACAAGCAAAAAAATTAGCAAATAGGTTGAGAGATGAAAAACTTGATGTAATTTTTTCAAGCGATTTAGCACGAACATCTGATACTGCAAAAGAAATTGCTAAATTTCATTCAGAGGTTCCAATTTACCTTGTTGAAGATTTAAGAGAAAGATTTCTTGGAGAATTACAAGGGCAAGAAATCAAAGAAAAGATTAGAAAGAGATTATATGATGAAGAATTTTGTGAAAAGAATAAAATTGAAATGATTAAAGATGCAGAATTAAGAGCAAAAAAATTTGTTGAAAAATTATTAGAAACTAATCAAGATAAAAATATTCTTCTTGTTGGACATAAAGGATTTAATAGTGCAATAATTGCTTATTTCTTAGAAAAATCCTGGGAAGAAATTTTTAAAAAGGAATCTCTAAATACTTCTGTAACAATTTTTGAATTTGAGGATAATAAAAAGCCTAAATTAATTTTAATGAATTGCGCTAAACATTTGGAGGGGTTGGAATGAAAATTAGAAAAGCTAAAATTTCTGATGCTAAAAAAATCTCTGATATGATGACAAATAATATTAATTTAGTAACTTCAAAGAAATATTCTAAAGAACAAATTTTAGCAATGAAAGAATATGCAAGTGAAAAAAATATTAAAAAATATATAAAAAATAAAAAGTGGGAGGTTTTTGTTGCTATTGAAAAAAATAAGATTATCTGGACTATAACTTTTGAAGGAAATCTTGTATTTTCTCCATATGTTGCAAGTTCAAAAAATTTTGTTAAAGATCCTATGGGTTCAAAAATGTTGAAATTTGCTGAGACTAAACTTAAAAGAATTGGTGAGAGTTCTATTAAAATAATTTCAATTGAAACTACAAAAAATTATTTTCAAAAGAAAGGATATAGAGTAATTAAAAAAATGATTCTTGGAAATGAAATTAAATTTAAGGAATTTATGATGGAGAAAAAATTAAAATGAAAAAAATAACTAAAAAAACAAAAATGAATGAATTGCTTGAAAAAAATCCAGAGTCAGCAGAAATTTTATTTGAAGCTGGGCTTTCGTGTGTTGGTTGTCCAATGGCAATGCAAGAAACTTTAGAGCAAGGTTGTTTGAGTCATGGAATAAGTGAGAAAGAAATTGATAAATTGGTTAAAAAATTAAATGAGGAAGGGAAATGAAAAAAGAAAATAAGATTCCTTCAATAGAGGAGATGAAAGAGAAGGCATTAAAGATTGCTGAAGGAATCCCTAACTTGAGAGAAAAACAAAAGTTTATGACCGAAGTAAGAGGTATCACAATTGAATTCTCAATAATTATTGAAATGTGTTTTAATAATCTTATTTCTGCAACAGGTAAAGAGATGATTTTTGATAACCAAAATAAAGAATTGTATCTAATTAAAGGAATACGAGAGAAAAAAGATATGCCTAAATTTAAGACTAAATCAAGAGATATGACGAAATTAATTGCAGAAGCATTTTCTAATTTAGAAGAAGATGCCAAAACAAATTTATCCAACTCTTTAATTAGATTTGAAGCATTAAGAGATATCTTCGCCCATGTTCCTGTAAATTGGGATAAAGAAAATTTGGAATTTATTGATGAAGAACCTTACAAACATTTTTTTAAATTAGATAAGAAATGGAAAGATGTTCTTTTTGCTCATAAAGAGTTTATGAACAATTTTCAATGGATTCTTGAGATTATACTTAATTATAATAGGACAATTTTATTAAAAAAAGAACTTTTATCACAGGTTTTTCTTGGAAAAAGCCAAATAGAAAATCAAAAAGAGGTTGAAGAGAAAAAGCAAGAATGACCTTAGCATATTCAAAACGCGTAATGAAGAACTTTCTTCATCCTAAAAATATGGGTGAAATGAAAAATCCAGATGGAGTTGGAAAAG
>CAYPBD010000046.1:0-3418 GCA_964408905.1 Candidatus Woesearchaeota archaeon | reverse complement strand
CAACTGGAAAAGTCTCACCAGATTCAACATTCTGGTCTATATTAACAGACTTGAAGTCAACATTGTAATCAGGTCTTTTGATTTCTAAATCAACTTTAGCAGTTGCTTCAAAATCATCACCATTATCATCTTCACCTTCAACAGTGATTTCAAGTGTTTCATCTTTGTGAAGTTCATCATCATCAAAGTCATAAGGGACTTTAATATTCAAAACAACTCTACCACTTGAATTTTTATCATCTGCTGCCACAATAGTAGCTTTTTCAACTTCAACTTCAGAATCTCCAAGTTCTACGTTAAATACAACATCAGATAATTCTTCTTCTTCAGTTACAGTGTAATAAATCTTAACAGTGATAGTTTCACCAGCAGTAACTCCTATATCATTATAAGTAGTAGTACCTTCTGTACCTATCATATAAATTCCATCAACACTTACAGCATCAATAGAAAATTTGTCAAGAGCATCACTATTATCTATTGTTAAATCAGCACTAACTGTAGCAACTACGAATAAAGCCATAACAATTGCAACAAAAAAAACCATAAAGTTTTTTGCATTCATTATATTTTTTCTCATTTTATTTAATTGCAGAAAACTTTGTTTTCTGTAAAATAACAACACCTTTTCTCTTTTATAAACTTTACGATGACAACAAATATGTTCTTATTCTATAGTAACTAAGTGTAAGTTACAAAAAGTGAAAAGTTTCATTAATTGTTTTTACTGATTGTAAATTTTATTTTAATTTAATATTAAAGAAGAAGATAATGAGATTCTTTAAAATATGAAAGTTTATAAATTACAAATATATTATATAATATGGCACCAAAATTCAATAACCTTGGATGGTTAGGATGGACAGGATTTTTGGGATTTTTGGGGAGAACAGGTGATTCAAATCTTTATTATTTGTTTTTCTTATTTTTCCTATTCTTCCTAGGACTAATCCCAAGTAAAAAGAAAAGAAAATAATAATTTAAGAAACAAAAAATAAAAAACCTCTAAAAAATTAGAGGCTTAATAATTTTATACTTGTGTCAGTTGTAGCGAAATTATTTGCCACAATGACTTGAACATTCGCTTCTTCTGCAGCATTAATTGTTGAGCTTGTTACAGTGCCATCAATTATAATTGCGAATGGCTTTTTGCTCATTTTTCTTAAAGAACTGTTTAAACTTCTGACAGAAACTTTCTTCATTTCTTCTAAAGATTCATTCAGAAAAATCGCCTTTCCTTTTCCCTGATTTGCATCTGAAAATTCTTTAAGTTTTGATTTGTCCTCATCACTTAAATCTGTTTTCATTTCTGAAACTTCCTCAGGTTTTGCTTCTCTTCTTTTATAACCTGATTTTTTCAAATAATCTCTAACAGAAATTTTTTTTCTTAAATTCATTAAAATTTCTTTTCCTGTTAATTCTTCAACTTCTTTTCCATCAGGAGCAATTGCAATGTAATCTACTTTGGCGTTGTCAATAACATTTTGGATAATTAATTTTCCTCCTCTGTCTCCGTCGACAAATAAGGTAACTTCTTTTTCCTTACTTAATTCTTTAATCTCATCAGGTAGTTTTGTTCCATTCATAGCAATTACGTTTTTTACTCCACCCCTGATTAAATTCAAGACATCTGCTCTTCCTTCAACCACAATTATTGATTTTCCAGAAATATCTCCACATGGTAATTTGCTTTCTCCATATTCCTGAACACTTGCAATTTTAGCAGAATCTTTAATCTCTGCAGAAATCTCTCTTGAATCAGTAGAACCTCTGATGTTTTGCATTAATTTTTTTGCTCTTTCAATAATGTAATCTCTTTTGCTTCCCCGAACATCTTCAATTTGCTCAACTTCAATTTGTGAATCACAAGGCCCAATTCTCTCAATAGTCTCAATCGCAGCAGCAATCAATGTTGTTTCAGATTGGTCAAGAGCAGTAGGAACCTTAATAACTCCTGTTGTTCTTTTTCCTTCTCTCTTCAGCTCAACTTCAATTCTGCCGATTTTTCCTTCTTTTTGCAGTTCTCGCATTTCCAAATCAGCACCAAGCAAACCTTCTGTCTGCCCGAATATAGCTCCAATTACATCAGGTTTTTCCAAAGCACCTTCAGCTATAAAACTCGCATGTATCATATATTTTATTGATACTGGACTTATTTTTGCCATAATTAATTCTCCTTATTTAATTAAATAAAATCTTATGATTTTATAGAAAAATACCTAACTAATTCTTTGTTGCTCATTCAATAAATTAATAATAAATTTGATTGTGAATGTGATAATCTATAATCTAGATATTTCTCTTAATATTTGATAGAATAATAGTTTTTAAAGTTTACTAGAAAACTAACACTTCAATATTTCCCGGATAAAAATCTTTAATCTTTTCTTTTAATTCTTCACCTTTTTTGAAATCAATTTTTTTATCAATAGCAACCCAGTGGTCTCCTGACTTTTCTAATTCACCACAAATTCCCCAAATATTAACTCTGTATATCTTTTTTTTTAAATTATAATATTCAATAACTCTTATATGATCATCTCCTATCTTTAGACTATTATATACTTCTCTATATCTTTTCTTAACATCTTCATAACTTTCTGGAATAAAAATAGGATTTTGAGTTTCTGTCATTATATTTTAATATTAATTCTTTTTAAAAATATAATTATGTCTCAAGATATATATGAATTTTTAATCTTTCTAAGAAATCATTCCTTTTTCTTTGTTATTTCAGTACACATTCCAGCAGCAACAGTTTGTCCTGCGTCTCTTACTGCAAATCTGCTCATAAAAGCATTTTCTTTTTGTGTTTCTAAACATAAATTTCCAACAGGTTTTATTCTAACTTTAGCTGTATCTCCATTCTTCAAAAAGTCTGGGTGTTCTTTAACAACTTCTCCTGTTCTTGGATCAATTTGAGCAATTAATTCTACAAATTGACAAGGAACTTGAGCAGTGTGAACATGGAATACAGGTGTATATCCTTTAGCCAAAACAGTTGGGTGATTAATTACAGTAATTGTAGCTAAGAATTCTTCTACAACAGGAACTGGTTTTGCAGCGTCACAAATAACATCTCCTCTTGCAATATCCTTTTTACCTACTCCTCTAATATTAATTCCAACATTATCTCCTGCAACAGCTTCAGACATACTTTCATGATGCATTTCTATTGTTTTAACTTCTCCTTCAATTCCTTTACCTGTTCTTCCAGGAAGAACTTTAACCTTTTGTCCTACTTTCATAATTCCTGTTTCAATTTTTCCAACAGGAACTGTTCCAATACCAGTAATCTCATAAACATCCTGGCAAGGCATTCTCATTGGAAGATTTGTTGGTAATTCAGGTTCAGGAAATAAGTCAAACTGCTCCAGAATTGTGGGGCCGTTATACCAAGGCATCTTGTCAGATTTTT
>CAYPBD010000045.1:0-3457 GCA_964408905.1 Candidatus Woesearchaeota archaeon | reverse complement strand
TTTATCTTGAGAATTATACAGTTGATTTTCCCTATACTTCAGCAGAACTTGAAAAAGTAATTAAGAAAAAAATAATTCCTGCTGATAGAAGTTTTGTTGAAAGTGATGGGTTGGTTAAGGAAGCTAAAAAAGAAAATGTTGCTTTACTTATTTATGGTTCACCTTTGACTGCAACGACACATATTTCTTTGGTTAAGGAAGCGCGTGAGAAAAAAATTAAATATAAAATAATTTATGGTGCGTCTGTTTTTGATGCAATTGCTGAAACGGGTTTGCAGATTTACAAATTTGGTAAAATCACGAGCATGCCAAAATGGCAGGAGAATTATAAACCAACAAGTTTTATGGAGATTGTAAAAGAAAACCAAAAAATAAATGCCCATAGTTTAATTTTAATTGATATTGGTTTAAAGTTCGGGGATGCAATTGAAGAATTAAAAAAATCTGCAGAACAAAATAAAATTAGTTTAGGAAAAATTATTGTGTGTTCTGGATTAGGAACTAAATACAGTAAAATATTTTATGATAATTTATCTAAATTAGAAAAGAAAAAAATCAAATCTCCGTATTGTTTTATAATTTCTGGGAAGCTTCATTTTATTGAGAAAGAAATGTTGAGTAAGTTTTAAAAGAGCAAAAATCAATCAATAATTAAGATGTATGATGTCAATCAAGTTGAAGAAAACATTTTGAAATTTTGGAAAAAGAATAAGATATTTGAAAAATTAATAAAGAAAAATAAAGGAAAAAAGAGATGGAGTTTTATTGATGGGCCGATAACTGCAAATAATCCTATGGGTGTGCATCATGCTTGGGGAAGGACATACAAGGATCTTTTTCATAGATTTAATGCAATGAAAGGTCGGGAGATGCGATATCAGAATGGTTTTGATTCACAAGGATTATGGGTTGAAAGAGAAGAAGAAAAAGCACTAGGATTAAACAGTAAAGAAGATATTGAAAAATTTGGAATTAAAAAATTTGTTGAATCTTGTAAAAATCGTGTTAAAAAATTTTCAAAAGTTCAGACAAATCAGTCAATAAGATTAGGTTATTGGATGGATTGGAATAATTCTTATTACACAATGAGTGATACTAATAATTTACATAATTGGTTTTTGCTGAAAAAATATTTTGAGAAAGGATGGTTGTATAAAGGACATGATGTTGTTCCATGGTGCTGGAGATGTGGAACTGCGAGTTCAAAACATGATATTGCAACAGAGGGTTACAAAGAAGTTACACATAAAGCTTTGTTTATGCAGTTTCCAGTTAAAGGAAAGAAAAATGAATATTTTTTGATTTTTACAACAACTCCATGGACAGTTCCTGTAGATGTTGCTATAGCTGTTAATGAAGAAGTTGATTATGTGAAAGTTAAAGAAGGAGATAATTATTATTGGTTAGCTGAAAAGAGATTAGAAGAACTTAATGGGGATTATAAAATTGTTGAAAAAAAGAAGGGGAAGGAGCTTGAAGGTATGGAATATGAAATGCCTTACAAAGATTTGCCAGAGCAAAAAAATGTTGTTCATAAAGTTGTATTATGGGAATTAGCTTCAGAAGAAGAAGGAACAGGAATTGTTCATATAGCTCCTGGAAGTGGGGCAGAAGATTGTGACCTTGGTAAAAGATTGAATTTGCCTGCAATTGCTCCATTAAATGAAGCAGGATTTTATATGAATAATTTTGGAGAATTCAGTGGAAAAAAATATTCTGAAGTTAATAAAATGGTTTTAGAAGATTTAAAAAAAAGAGTATTTATTTATAAACTTGTTCCTTACAAACATCGATATCCTCATTGTTGGAGATGTGGGGAAGAATTGGTTTTTAGATTGGTTGATGAGTGGTATATTAAATGTGTTGAATCATTCAGAGAAAAATTAAAGAAAGAGAATTCAAAAATTGAATGGTATCCAAAATATGGAAAGATAAGACAGAAAGATTGGTTTGACGCAATGGGTGATTGGTTAATATCAAGAAAAAGATATTATGGATTACCTTTGCCAATTTGGGAATGTGAATGTGGAAATATTGAAGTTATAGGGAATTTGGAGGAACTTAGAGAAAAGGCTGTTGATAAAAAGAAAGTAGATAATTTGAAAGAAATTCATAGACCATGGATTGATGAAATAAAAATTAAGTGTGGAAAATGTGGAAAAGAAGTTGAAAGAATAAAAGATGTTGGAGACGCTTGGCTTGATGCAGGAATAGTTCCATTTTCTACAGTGGGGCCTTATTTAGAAAATAAAAAAAAATGGGAAAAATGGTTTCCTGCTGATTTAATTACTGAAAATATGCCTGGGCAATATCGAGGGTGGTTTAATGCTTTATTCTGGGCTTCTGGTATGATAGCAGGAAGAGCTCCTTTCAAAGCTCTTTTTGGTTATGAAACTTTAAAAGATGAAAAAGGGGAAGAAATGCACAAGAGCAAAGGAAATGCAATCTGGTTTGATGATGCTGTTGAAAAAATTGGTGCAGACCCTATGAGACTTTTATATTGTTTGCAAGACCCTTCACAGGAATTAAGATTTGGATTTAATGTTGTTAAAGAGCCAAGAAATAATATAAATATTTTGTATAATTTGTCAAGATTAATTGAGAATTGTAAAGAAGAAAAAATAAATAAGATTGAAGATAAATGGATTTTAAGCAGATTGAATTCTTTGATAAAAAAAGTTACTGAAGAAATTGAAAAACTTCATCCACATTTTGCTTCAAGAGAATTGCAAAATTTTTGGTTAAATGATTTTAGCAGAAGATATATTCAATTTGTTAGAGATAGATTATCACAAGGAGATGGGGAAGCAAAATATATTTTGAAAGAAGTATATTTAACTTTGATTAAATTATGCGCTCCATTTATACCTTTTATAACTGAAAAAGCATGGCAGGATTTGAAGACAAAAAAAGTTGTTAAAGAAGAATCAATTCATTTATGTGATTGGCCAAAATCAGATACAAAGAAAGTTGATAAAAAACTTGAAGAAGAATTTGAAATTGTTTTTCAGATAATTGAGAAAGGTCTGGCTGAAAGAGATAAATTAAAAATTGGATTGAAGTGGCCTTTGGCAAGTGCAGAAATAGAAACAGATATTAAATTAAAAAAAGAACTTCAGGAAATAATTTCTCGTCAATTAAATGTTAAGAAAATTGAAATTAAAAAAGGAAAAAATATTTCTGTTAAATTTAATACAAAGATGACTCTGGAGCTTGAGGCAGAAGGTTATGCACGTGAAATGGCAAGAAAAATTCAGGCTTTTAGAAAAAAATTATGTTTAGAAAAAAAAGACAAAGTTGATATTTTTATTGTGGCTGATGAAGATTTCAAAAATATTTTAGAAAAGCAAAAAGTTTTTATTAAACAAAGAACTAATGCAAAAAAACTTGAAGTTGTTACAACTGGCAAGGAAAGATTTAAAAATATTAATGAGTTTAAAATAAAAGATAAAAGAGG
>CAYPBD010000044.1:0-3466 GCA_964408905.1 Candidatus Woesearchaeota archaeon | reverse complement strand
TTATATATGGTGCTTCATCAACAAAGTTCCCTGTACATAAAACATAATTTGTCGGAGAGTGAATAATCCCATCCATAAAGTCAATATCTTTTTTTTCAAAATGATTCCATATTGCGGATTTATAATCTTTAAGATTATCATATTTTTCATGCACAAGTTTAACATAAGGTTTTGCAGGAATTAATTTAAATTTTAATTTTGAAATAATTCCTAAAGTTCCAAATGTTCCATGAATCATTTGAAACAAAAGTTTGTTTTCATTTTCAGGAGTGCATGTTAAAACATCTCCTTTCGCAGTTATAACTTCATATTCAATACATGTATCATGAAAACCTCCATGTTTATATGACATTGATTCTATAGAGCATCCTGCAACTGCACCACCAATTGTAATTGTTTTTAATTCAGGAACAATAATTGGAACAAGCCCATATTTTATTGTTGCATTCACTAAGTCAACAAAAGTAACCCCTGGTTCTGCAATACAAATTTGATTCTCTTTATCTATTGCAAGAATTTTATTTAAATCACTAATATCAATTTTTTCATCTAAATGTCTTTTGTCATTTACTTTTGGAACTTCATGAGAAACAACTTTTTTCTTCAAAGACACTGGTTTTGTTCCTGTATATTCTTTTAGTCTTTTAACAATTCGCGCCACTTTTTGTTCATGTAACATACTTTTATCAAATAATCATCTATTATAAATTTTCTTATAAAAAAGAACAATAATTTTTAACTTTATAACAACAAATTTTAAAATATACTCTTTTTATTTATATCAATGTATAAAAAATATCTCATAGTAGCAAGTAAACTTGATAAGGCAGGAATAAACATTACAACTCAGCTTTCCCAATTCAGGAAAAATCCTCTTTTAACCTCAATGAATAATTCCTCCAATTTTGATTTTTACTTATGTGATAAAGAGATTATTTACACAGAAAATTTAGATTTAGAAAAAATTAATCAATATGATTTTATTATTTTTGCTTCAAAACACAAATCTGAGAAACAGAAAAAAACTCTTTCTGTCCATGCTCCTGGAAATTGGAGAGAAGCAGAGTTAGGAGGAGAATCAAGAAAAATTTGCAAAACTTCTGCTTTATTTCAAAAACAAATTTTTAATATATTAAATAAAAATGCAAATGTCTATAATATGAAAGATTATCAGGTTACTTTAGAATGCACACATCATGGTCCTCTTATTAACAAACCTTGTATTTTTATAGAAATAGGAGCAACAGAAACAGAATGGAAAGATAAAAGAGCAGGTTTTGTAATTGCAAAAACAATTAGAGATGCTATTCAAGATTTTAAAAAAAATCCTTACAATGAAATTGCAATAGGAATAGGGGGTCCGCATTATTGTCCTAATTTCAATAAAATCCAATCAAATTCAAATGTTGCTATTTCACATATCATCCCTCAATATGCATTACCACTTACAGAAGAAATGATTCAGGAAGCAATAAATAAAACAGAAGAAGAAATAGATTTTGTAATTCTTGACTGGAAAGGACTTGGAAATTCAGAACAAAGACAACAAGCTTTAGGAATTTTAGATAAATTATATATTCAATATAAAAAGACAAGTGAGATTAATAAATAAATTTATATAATATTTTTTCTTAAATTTTTTATGAAAGAAGAGGTAGAGAAGAAACTTCATGCACTTGATCCTAGATTCAGAGAAAAAATAAATGAATTATTAGATACAATAATAGAATCTTTTTCTACATTATATGAATTAGCAACACATGATGAGAAAACAGGATTGTATAATAATAAATTCTTTGAAACAATTCTTGAAATGGAAATTGAAAAAGCAAAAAGAAAAGAACAGAAATTATCTTTGTTTATTCTTGATATAGATTTTTTTAAAAAAATAAATGATACTTATGGACATATCAAAGCTGATGAATTAATTAAGAGATTTGCAAATGTTCTAAAAAAACAAATTAGAAAATCAGATATTGCTGCTCGATTTGGAGGAGATGAATTTGTTGTTTTACTTCCTGAAACAAATTTAATAAAAGCAAAGAGATTTGCAGAAAGAGTAAGAATAAAGATTGAATCAGATAAAGTTTTAAAGAAATATGGATTCACAGTAAGTGGAGGGGTTTCTCAATTCAGAGAAAACAGAGATTCTAAAAAAAGATTAAAAGAAAGAATTGATAAAGCTCTTTACAAAGCCAAAAGACAAGGCCGTGGAAGATTTGTTGTTGTTAAATAATCAAAGTTTATCCCATCTTATCCCAAGAAAATGAGGATGTCTTAATTTTTTGTCAGGTGTCCATTCTGTAAATACTATCTGCACCATAATTTTTGGTTTAACCCAATGAACATTTTTTTCTTTTACATTTTCTTTAAAAGGGCTTTTCTTAGTTTCTATTCTTTTCAATCTTGATGCAAACTTGTCAAGGAATTCCTCTGTAAATCCTTTTCCTGTTCCAACTTTCCCAACATATTTCAATTTTCGTCTTTCTTTTTGTCCCAAAAGCAACGCCCCAAATCCTTTTCTCTTTCCATGCGGCTCTGTAAAACCTCCAACAGAAAATTCTTCATTATTCTCGCATTTGAATTTCAGCCAATCAGATGAACGACTATGTTTATATGTTGAATTCTTATCTTTCCCCATAATTCCTTCCCATCCTTTTTTGCATGCATATTTGTAATAATTTTTTCCTGCATCTCTATGTTCAGTGTATCTTATTACTCCTGAAAATGAAATAGTTTTTTTCAAAACTTTTTTCCTTTCCATTAATTTCAAATTTTCAACATTTTTCCCTTCAGACTTCAAAATATCAAAAACATAATAATACACTTTTATTTTTTTTGCAGATTCACTTAATTTCTTAACATGCATTCTCGGCTGAAGTTTAGAAAAATTTGTAACCTCTTTTTTAAAAGCAACAACTTCACCATCAATAATAAAATCTTTTTTTTGTTTTTTTAATGCCTCAGCAATTTCAGGATAACTTCTATTTAATGATTTATTATTTCTCGAAACAAGTCGAACATTTTTCCCAGACTTTACAGCAATACATCTCTCACCATCAAATTTTCTTTCAAAAATCCATCCTGATTCAGGAATTTTCTTTGGTGCCCGCTTAGCGAGCATAACTGAAATTGCCATTTTCCTCTTTTATTATTATAGCTAGAATTTGTTATTTATAACTTTTTACAATTAGAAAACGCCCTGAGCAGGAATCGAACCTGCCAGTCCCGAAGGACCCGGATTAGCAATCCGGTGCAATACCACTATGCGATCAGGGCTTAAATCAAAATATAATTATAAGAATTTAAAGGTTTTTATTCTGCATCAGGCATGACTCAAACTTAAAAGGAAGGTTAAGCGAAGGAAACCTTGGTGTCCTCGCAGGGCCAAACGTATTCCAAGTTATTTGAAACTTCTTTACTAAATTCAAAATAATATTTTGGATTTTTTCTCAATAAATTACTT
>CAYPBD010000043.1:0-3794 GCA_964408905.1 Candidatus Woesearchaeota archaeon | reverse complement strand
AAAATGGGGTTTTTTGAACCCAAAAAACTATTAATATATTTTTTTGGATAATCTTTTCCATAATTTAATATGAAATCCTTAATTCTTTTATGATATTTTGATTCTGCCATTTTATCGTCTTGCATAAAAAGAAACTTTTTTTCTTACTTTCTTTTTTGTTAAAAAACAAACCTTCTTTCCTCTCTTTGTTTTAAAACAAACCTTTTTTCTTTTCTTTGCAGGTACTTGAGCCCAGAAAGAAACTTTTTTTCTTTTGATTTTTACCATTTTTATTCTAAAGGAGTATAGAAAATCTCTTATTTAATCCTTTCTAAAAATCCCCCCATGTAAATGTAAAACCCTTATAGACGAGAGAAATTTGTAAAGGTGGGGGTTTGAAAAACGGACGTTTTTAGAAAGAGTTAATCTGAGATAAGTTTTTATAACAAGGTTTCTTAATGTAGGAATGACAGATTTATCTGAAAAAGAGACAAGACAAGAAATAATTGATCCTCAATTAGCAGATGCTGGATGGCTTAAGAGATATGTAAAAGAAGAAGTGAATTCATTAAAATCAAACTTTAAAACAAAGGATTATATTTTTCTTAGTGAAGAAATTGAAAAAGAGAAAGACAGGTTCATAGATTATCTTTTACTTGGTGAAAATAACGCTCCTTTAGCTATAATTGAAGCTAAAAGATCTTCAGTTAGTATAGACAAGGGTAGAATACAGGCACAAACATATATGAAAGATATTGAAAAACAAACAGGAGAGAGATTACCTATCTTCTTAACAAATGGAAATAAGTGGTTTTTTATTGACCAAGAAGGCATTGAAAGAAAAATAAGCAAACCATTTACTCAGCAAGATTTAAAGAGAAGGCGAGAGCTTTACACAAATAAAAGAAAACCTTCAGAAATTAAAATTAATCCTAAGATTGTAGACAGAGAGAAGAATATTTTAATTATTAAAAAATTAGCAGAACATTTTGAGCAAGGACATAGATCAGCATTAGTCAATATGGCAACAGGAACAGGAAAAACAAGAGTTGCTATGGCAATAATTGATGTTCTAATAAATGCTAATTATGTAAAAAATGTTTTATTTGTTGTTGATAGAATTAGTTTGGCAAATCAAGCCAAAGAAGCAGGGTTTAAGCAATTTTTTAATGAACCTGTTTGCGAATTAAATGTTGAAGGATTTTCTTCAACTGCAAGATTTTATGTTTCAACTGTTCAAACTTTAATGGGAAAGAAAGGAAATTTTTTCTTTGAAAAATTTAGTCCTGGTTTTTTTGATTTAATTGTTTTTGATGAGGCACATAGATCTTATTATGATAGAAATAATTTGATAATAAAATATTTTGATGTTATCAAATTAGGATTAACTGCAACACCTTCTAAAAGCGAAAGTAGGAATACCTTCAAATTATTTGATTGTGAAAATAAAAAACCTACAGTAAAATATGATTATGAAGAAGCAGTTAGAGACGGAATTCTTGCACCATATAATGCTCAGATTATAGAAACAAAAGTTTTATCTTTAGGAATTGAAGGGAAAAAATTAACATCTGAATTAAAAACTGCTTTAATGAAACAAGAGGAAAATCCAGAATATTTAGAACTACCTGGATCTGCTTTTGACAGAGTTTTTATGGATAATAGAACAAATGAATTAATAATAAGGGAATTTATGAATAGGTGCTACAAATCTGATGATGGCTTGCCTTGTAAAACAATCTTTTTTTGTGCAAGTATAAGACATGCTAAAGAAATGAAAAAATTGTTTAATAAATTATATCCAAATATTAGCAAGGAAGTTAAAATAATTACTTCTGATATGGCTCGTTATATGGATGAAGTTCAGAGGTTTAAATTAGATTCTGAGCCAAGAATTGCACTTTCAGTCGGAATTTTAGATACAGGAATAGATATC
Source organism: Candidatus Woesearchaeota archaeon (assembly GCA_964408905.1). GTDB lineage: Archaea > Nanobdellota > Nanobdellia > Pacearchaeales > GW2011-AR1 > CAYPBD01. The sequence continues at coordinate 1,879 of CAYPBD010000043.1, read as the reverse complement.
CCTGAAATTTGTGCTTTAGTTTTTATCAAACCTGTTTTTTCTAATATAAGATTTTGGCAGATGTTAGGAAGAGGAACAAGAAATCTTAAAACATGCAAACATAAAGAATGGCTCCCTACAAAAGATGGCTTTCCTTCTAAAGATAATTTCCTTATTCTTGACTTTCAATTTGGAGATCATTCAAATGTAAGATATCATAAATTAAAAGAGACAAAAGAAAAAATAGGAGTATTAGATGCTAAAACAAAAATATTTCTTCAAAGAGTTGATTTATTAGAAAAACCATTAGAAGATAAAGAAAGAAAAGTTGTAGAAAGAAAAATTATTGAAACTATAAATTCCTTAGATAAAAAGTCTTTTATTATAAGGGAAAAACTTCCTGTTATCAAAAAAGTTATTTCTAAAAAATTTAATTTAAAAGAACATATTAAGGAATTAAGAGAAGAAATTGCTCCTCTTTTAATCTTTACTCCAGCTGATAATTCAAAAATTTATGCGTTTATTCTTAAAGTTGAAAAGTTGTTTAATTACATTAAAGAAGAACAATCTGATAAGATTGATAAAGTTAGGGGATATGTGTTAGAAAAATTAAAAAATATTTTACAAAGAGACAATTTAGAAGCGGTGAGAGCTAAAAGTGATGAGATAAAAAAAGTTTTTCAAGAGGAGTTCTGGGATGATTTAACTTTTGATAAAGTTGAGTTTTTAGTTAAAGAAATTGCTCCATTAATGGTTTATTATATGATCAATCCAAAAAGGATTTTACAAGTAGAAGCTCCTGACTGGATTATTGCAGAGGAAAATGTAAACTTAGAAGTTCAAGAAGATCCTAAATTTAAGGAATTTTTAGAAAAGAATCCTCTCATTAAAAGAATAAAAACAGGAGAGGGAATAACATCTAAAGAACTTTTAAAGTTAGAGAAGCAATTATCTAAATTAAACCCTTATTGGACTATTGAAAAAGTTCAAAAAATAAGAAAAATAGATTTTCTTTTATTCTTGCATCAAATTATTGGACTAACTAAAGAATATGATCCAAAAGTTATGATTGAACGAGAATTTGATAATTTCATTATAGAAAATAGTCACAAATACAATTCAGAACAACTTGAATTTCTTTCACTTTTAAAGAAAGTATTTGCAGAAAGAAAACATATTGAAAAGAAAGATTTTGCATCTCATCCATTAACAGAAGAAAGACCTTTAGACAAATTCAGTGAAAAACAAATAGAAGAAATTATAGTTAAATGTGGGAAGATTAAGTTTAGGTGAAATACCTGCTAAAAAGCGGTAGACTGATTTATGGAAAAGCTTAAATAGTTTTGAATTCTAAAATAATTATGGAAAATAAGAACCCATTAAGAGGACAAGAAAGAAGGGTGGTTTCAACTAAACTATATCGTATCGAATTTGTCAATTTTATGAAAATTTGTGAGGTTGAGGGTAAAAAAGTCAACGCCAAATTAAGAGAAATGGTAAGAAAAGAAATTGAGAACTATCCAAATAAGGACATCTTCACAAAGATAAAAGAAGATGGAGAGAAAAGTTATAAAATGCTCCAATCAAAAAAGAAAGAGTGGAATTTTGAAATTAAAAGGTTAAATAAAAATGTACAATAAAGAAAAAATAAAAAAATTTCACGAATACACATTAGAAGATTATAACAGTACATTAGAGATTGAAGATATTGTTAAAGTAAATTTGGTTAAAAAAACAGATGGAACTTTTACGCAAATAGGAATAAGACCCTTAATAAATGAAGAGATCTTTATTGATCCATCATTTCATGAATATCTTCCAGGTGCTGGGAGAATGATAGCTATTGGAGAAATAGATTTTTTAATAAAAAACATTTTAGATAAAAAGGAAATAGAAAAGA
>CAYPBD010000042.1:0-4011 GCA_964408905.1 Candidatus Woesearchaeota archaeon | reverse complement strand
ACTGCAAAAAGTTTTTTTAACCCTTCTTCATCAACACTAAAAGGTAAATTACCTACATATAACTTCATTTTATCCTCCTTACAAATTTAATTAATAGAAAAAGTGCTCCAATATTTAACTAACATAAAACTTTCTAGTAAAATGGATTTTTAAAGATTTGTATGGTCTTATTTTTATAATTAGTAAATATTTTAAACTTCTTTATCAATTTTGTATTATGAAGAAGAGGTTAGATCACCATCTATTTAAAGCAATAACAAGTTTTATTGGTTTGTCAATTCTAATCATAGCTATTAGTTCTTATTTTGTTTTTGATAATAAATTTATTGGAGTTTCTTTCATAGGCTTAGGGATAGTAAATCTGATTTTATTGGGTTTATTTAAAATAAAGATAAATGCAGTTTATCCAGATATTATTTTTGGATTAATTGATAATGGGGTTCTTGTATTTGCTGCTGTTTTGGGGGGCACTTATGCAGGAATATTTGGAGCAATAATTGGAGGAGCTGCTGGAAATACAATAACAGATGGAATTGGAGGCTTATTTGAAGGATATATTGCAGAGCACCAAAGAGAATTAAAAATTGATAATTTAAGGACAGCTATGTCAACTATGTTAGGTAAAATGGCAGGCTGTCTTTTTGGTGCAGGAATTGGTTTAATTATTATTTATTTAATCAGTTTGTTTTAGTTTTCTTTTAATATATTTACCTAATTCAAAAATAATTAATCCAGATAATGCGAAAGGCAAAATGAAAATCCAATCTTTGAAAGATAGGGGGACAATCCCAAAGAGATTTGCAAGTGGAGTATAGATTAAGATTAAATGTAATGTTATTGAAAAAAGTATAGCATAATTTAACCATTTATTTGAAAATATCCCTATCTCTAGCAAAGGTTTTTTTGATCGGCAAGAATAAATAAAAGATAGTTCAAAGAAAATTGCTGTTGTTAGAATCATTGTTCTTACTTTGAGTATTTGAAGATTATTTAAAATCCCAAATAAATAAATAGCCAATTCTGTAATAAAAGCGAGAATTCCTGCAATAATAATAAATTTCCATATTTTATCTAAAATACTTTTTTCTTTTTTTGGCTTTGATTTCATAACTTCATCTGAATGTTCCATTGCAAGAGTTAATGCAGGAAAGGAATCTGTGATAAGATTTATCCATAAAATTTGAAGTGGAAGAAGAGGCAAAAACCAATTTGTTGAAGGAAAGATAAAAGCCATTATTAAAGCAAATAAGATTAAAAATATCTCACTAAAATTTACAGCTAAAAGGTATTTTGTAAACTTTTTAATATTTTCATAAGTTGTTCGTCCTTGTTTAACTCCTTCAACTATTGATGCAAAATTATCATCAATCAAGATAATATCAGATACATCTCTTGCTGCATCAGTTCCTCTCTTTCCCATAGCAACCCCAACATCTGCTGATTTTAATGCAAGAGCGTCATTTATTCCATCGCCAGTAATTGAAACTACCTCTCCTTTTTGCTGTAAAATTTTTGTTATTCTTAATTTTTGATGAGGAGTAGTTCGTGCAAAAATAGAGATCTTCCCAATAGAATTTATTAATGTGGCATCATCCATTTTTTCTAATTCTTTTCCAGTTATTGCCTCTCCTTTAATTCCAATCTCTTTTGCAATTGCTGTGGCAGTTAATGCAGAATCCCCAGTAATCATCTTAATTTTTATTCCTGCATCTGAACATTCTTTAATTGCTCCTTTAATTTCTTTTCTTGGGGGATCAATCATTCCTGCAAACCCTAAAAAAATCAAGCCTTTTTCTTCTGGTCTTTCTTTTTTATTAAAATTTTTATATGCAAATGCCAAAACCCTTAACGCATCTCCCTCTAATTTTTTTAATTTTTTTAATAATTCTTTTTTTCTTTTTTGAGTTAATCTTTTTATCTGACCCTCAAGAAGTTCATGACTTGAGATCTCTATTATCTTTTCAGGAGCTCCTTTAGAATACATTGTTTTGTTTCTGCCATTATCTCTAACAATAGACATCATTTTCCTTTTAGATTCAAATTCAAATTTTTTTACGCTTGGTTCATTTTCAATCATTGATTTTTTATTTAAACCTAAATCTAAACCTATAGAAACTAATGCCTGTTCTGTAGGATCTCCAAAGATTTCATACTTTCCATTTACTGACTCAAACCTTGCATTATTACACAAAACACCTGTTTTTAATAATTGGAATAATTCTTTGTTTTTCTTTAAATCTATTTTTTTATTTTTGAAAAAAAGCTCTTTGTTTTTCTTTATGTAAAAATTATTATTTACAAAAATCTCCTGAACCTCCATCCTTTCTTCAGTCATTGTTCCGGTTTTATCTGCACATATCACAGTGACACTGCCTAAACTTTCTACTGCAGGAAGTCTCCTGATTATTACATTTTTCTTTGACATTAATAAAGAAGAGATAGCAAAAGAGATAACGAGAACTGCAGGAAGTCCTTCTGGAATTGCAGAGACTGCTAATGCCACAGCAGTCAAAAACATTTCCATTATTTCAAAATGTTCAGTTATTCCAAGAAGCATTACTAAAGCAACAAAAACTAAAATGAAAATCCCTATTTGTTTTGAAAATTTGTCTAATCTTTTTTGCATAGGGGTTTTTTGAATTTCTATTTCTTGCAATCCTCCTGCAATTTTTCCAAAAGTAGTATTCATCCCTGTTAAAACAACAATTGCTTTTGCATTTCCTCTGACTATTTGAGTTCCGGCAAAAAGCAAATTTTCCTGTTCTGGCAAAGATGTTTTTTTAGAAAGAATTTTAGAGTTTTTATTTACAGGTAAACTTTCTCCAGTTAAAACTGCCTCATTTGCCTGCAAGTTTTCATCTTCAATTATTCTACAGTCTGCATTTACTCTATCTCCGGGGTTAAATAAAACAACATCTCCTGGAACCAATTCTAAAGAAGAAATTTCAATAAACTTTCCATTTCTAATAACTCTTGATTTTGGAATGATTAACTTTCTAAGATTTTTGACAGCTTTTTCTGCTTTATATTGTTGAAAAAAACCAATTGTAACATTTAAAACAACAATTATTGAGATTACAATTCCATCAACAAGGTGATTGATAAAAAAAGATATTGCAATAGCAATAATCAAGATATAGATTAAAAAAGAATGAAACTGTTCAAGAAGAATTTTTAGAGGTCTTAATTTATGTGTTTCTTTAAGAAGATTCTTACCATATTCTTTTAATTTTTCTTGTGCTTGTTGATTTGTCAGACCTTTTTCAGAAGTGTTAAATTTTTTAAAAATTTCCTCTTTTGATTTAGAATAATAATGATTCACCTCTTGCATTAAAAGATTAAGTTAAAAGGATTTAATAATTTAATGGGGAGAGAAAGGCTTAAATAAAATAGTTTTTAAGAAATTTAATGAAAAAGACACAAGTATTTGTTGTTCATGGAGGAATGACTTTTAAGAATCAAGAGAATTATTTGAATTTTTTGAAAAACAGAGATGTTACTATTGAAAGGAAAATCAAATGGGATGATGATTATTTGAGAAATTCTTTAGGAGAAAGTTTTCATATTATTAAACCAAGAATGCCTTTGCAGGATAATGCCAAATATGAAGAATGGAAAACTCACTTTGAAAGATACATGGAGCAATTAGAAGATAATATAATTTTAGTTGGACATTCTTTAGGAGCAATTTTTTTAGCTAAATATTTATCTGAGAATAAATTTCCAAAGAAAATTCTTTCTGTTTATTTAATTGCTCCTCCTTTTGATAATTCAATTATTGGAGAAGACTTAGTCGGAGGATTTGAATTAGGAGAAGATTTATCTAAAATTATGGAAAATTGCAAGAATGTTAATTTAATTTTCTCAAAAGATGATGAATGTGTTCCAGTTAGTCATGCTGAAAAATATAAAACAAAATTGCCAGATGCAAAAATTAAAATTTATGAAAACAAGAATGGACATTTTCAAATTGAAGAATTTCCAGAGATTGTGGAGATGATTAAAGAAGAT
>CAYPBD010000041.1:0-4082 GCA_964408905.1 Candidatus Woesearchaeota archaeon | reverse complement strand
AACTTCTTTACTAAATTCAAAATAATATTTTGGATTTTTTCTCAATAAATTACTTTTATGTGAATCATGAAATTCTTTATTTCCAAACCATTTAGGCAGAATAATCTTTCCCTCAATCTTCTCAAGTTTCATAGTATTTTTATACCCTTTTGAAATCCATAACTTCACAGCTTTATTAAAATAAAGTTTAAGAGCATTTTCATAACCTTTCCACATCTTAACCGCAGGATGATTTCTCCAACCTTTCTTATCAGTCCTTTTCAAAAGAATATTCAAAATCTGAAACGCCTCAACTCTTTGCTTCCCAAGCCTTCGGCTGTCTAAAGCCTTCAGTGACTTTTTCAAATTTGGATATGGTAAAAATGTTTGCATTTTAGAAAAATAGCGGGGGCAGGATTTGAACCATGCGACCTCCGGGTTATGGGCCCGACGAGCACTCCAGACTGCTCCACCCCGCTATATACAATTCATAAAAATTAAATTTATAAAGGTTGTGACTTTGAAAATTTTATGACAGAATTAATATTAGGAATTGATGATGCAGGAAGAGGGCCAGTAATTGGACCAATGGTTTTAGCTGGATGCTTAATAGATGAAAAAACTGCAAGAAAATTCAAAAGATTAGGAATAAAAGATAGCAAAGAATTAACTCAAAAAAGAAGAGAACATTTTGAAAATATAATCAAAGAAAAAGCAGAAACTTTTGAAATTGCCCTTGCTTATCCTTCTGAAATTGATGGAAAACATTATGATGGAGTAAATTTGAATGCTCTTGAGGCAATAAAAACAGCAGAGATAATAAATAAAATAAATAAAGGTTTCAAAAAGATAAAAGTTATCATTGATTGTCCTTCAGTAAGTATAATTAAATGGAGAGATTTCTTAAAAACAAAAATAAAGAATCTTTCAAATCTTGAAATTATATGCGAACATAAAGCAGACAAAAATTATATTTCAGTTTCAGCTGCTTCAATTTTAGCAAAATGTGTAAGAGAAAAAGAAATGTCTTTGCTTAAAGAAAAATATGGAAATGGAATTGGCTCTGGATATTGTCATGACCCAATAACAAGAAAATTCTTAGATGAACATTTTAAAAAATACAAAAAAGATGGTATATTTAGAAAAACCTGGCAAACTTGGAAAAATGTTCTTGCTAAAAGTGAACAAAGAACTCTTAAAATTTAACATTAATCTTTAAAAATATTCTTTCTTTATTTTCTTAATGACTTATATAAAAAAATTAGTGATGCATGGATTCAAAAGTTTTCCACGAAAAACAGAATTACCTTTTACACCAGGGATTAATGTTATTTTAGGTCCAAATGGTTCTGGGAAAAGTAATGTTTCAGATGCATTATGTTTTGTTTTAGGAAGATTAAGTATAAAATCTATGAGAGCTGCTAAAGCAAAAAATTTAATTTTCTTAGGAACAAAAGCAGCATCTCCTGCAAAAGAAGCAAGTGTAGAAATAATTTTTGATAATTCTGATAATACTTTTTCTTTAAATGAAAAAGAAATTTCTCTAAAAAGAATTGTAAGAAAGAATGGTCAAAGCATTTACAAAATTAATAATCAGACCAAAACCCGACAAGAAATCTTAAGTTTATTAGCTCAGGCAGGTATAGACCCAAATGGATTTAATATTGTATTACAGGGAGAGATTCAAAATTTTGTCCGAATGCATACAGATGAAAGACGAAAAGTCATAGAAGAAGTTTCAGGAATTTCTATTTATGAAATGCGAAAAGCAAAGTCAATTAAAGAATTAAAAAAAACAGAAGAAAAACTTAAAGAAGTTATTGCAGTACTTAGAGAAAGAACAACTTATCTAAATAATCTTGAAAAAGAAAGACAGCAGGCATTAAGATTCAAAAAACTTGAAAAAGATGTTAAAAAATATAAAGCAAGCATAATCTATGGTGATTTAACAAAAAAGAAAAAAGGATTAAATAATTTAAATTTGGATATTTCTAAAAAAAATAAAAACATTGAAAAAATAAAAATAATAATAAAAGGTATTGAACTGACTACAAATAATTTTGAATCAAAAATAAATTCCATAAATTCCACAATCCAAAAATCTACAGGATTAGAACAGGAAAAACTTAATCAGGAAATAGCAAATATTAGAGCAGAACTTGCAGGGATGAATGTAAAGATTGAGAATTATGAAAATAAATTATCCAATATTTTAAATCAGAAAAGAGAATTACAACAAACAATAAGAGAAGATGATATATCAGTAAAAGAACTTCAAAAAGAATCACCAACAACTGCTAAAAATGAGCAGGAAATTGAATCAAAAAAGAAAGAATTAGAAAAACTTGAAAAACAAAGAAAAAGATTTTACACAATTAAATCTGAATTAAAAACAATTAAAGAAAGACTTCAGGATAAAAAAAATATTTTGCAAAATTATACCAATGAATCTGAGTTTATTATTAAACAGATAAAATTATTATCTAGAGAATTATTTGATAGAGGCAGTAATCAAAATAAATTGCATTCTCTTAAAATTTCTTTGGATGAGAAAAAACAATTATTAGAAAGACTTTCTGAAAAAGAAAAAGAATTTGAGAAAAAATCTTATGCAAATGAGTCAGAAATTGATAAACATACTAAATTAATAGAGAAAATTTCTAAGATAGATACGTGCCCTTTATGTAAAAGTCAGATAACCGAAGAACATGTGGATTCAATAAAACACGATATCAGTCCTCAAATAGAATTTCTTAAAAAAGATATAGCAAGCTCAGATAAAAAATTAGGAGAAATTTACAAAAGAAAAAAAATATTAAAACAGGAAATAGAGCAGATAAATTTAGAAATATCTAAAAGAGAATCTGATTTGATTAAACTTGCAAACATAGAAGAAAAGAAAAAACAAATCAAATCTTTTCAGGAAAAAATTGATAAATTAAAAGAAGAAACCTTAGACTTAGAAAAAATTAAAAAAAGACTTGAAGCAAACTTTGATGATTCTTCTAATATTGAACAAAAATGTGAAGTAGCGAGAATAGAAATTCAGGAGATTTCTTTAAGGACAAAGGAAAACATTAATTCAGAAATTTCATTTAAGCAAAGAGAACTTGAGCGTTCTAAAATTTCATTTAAACAATTATTAAGAGATGAAGAGGATTTAAATGATGACCTTAAAGAAATTAAAAAGAATTTAAATGAAAAAGAAAAATTACTCCAGAAAAGAAAAAAACAAGAAGAAGAATTAAGTAAAAAATTCCAGAAGTTTATTTCAGAAAGAGATGCATTGCAGAATAAAATAAGAGAAAATGAATTTCAGATTTCATCAAAAAAGAATATTCTAAATAATATTGAACAGGAAATAAATAATCTCAAAATTGAAAAAGCAAGAGTTGGTGCAGAAATTGAAAATCTAGAAACAGAAATGCTTGAATTTCCAAATATAGAAATAATAAAAACAAATCGGGATTCTTTAATTCAAAGATTAAATAAAACTCAAGAAATACTTTCAAGAATTGGTTCTGTTAATTTACGTTCTCTAGAAGTTTATGATTCTATTAAAAAAGAATATGATTCTGTTAAAGAAAAAGTAGAAATTATTACAAAAGAAAAACAAGGAGTTCTTAAAATAATTCATGAAATTGATGTGAAAAAGAAAAAAGCATTTCTTAAAACTCTCAAATCATTAAATGAAATTTTTTCAAGGAATTTTGCACAATTAAGCACAAAGGGACAGGTTTCATTAGAAGTTGAAAATAAAAAAGACCCTTTTGATGGAGGAATTAATATTATTGTTAAAACAGGGCATGGAAAATATTTTGATGTCAAATCTCTTTCAGGTGGAGAACAGACTCTTGTAGCATTATCTTTAATTTTTGGAATTCAAGAATTAAATCCTTATCCTTTTTATTTGCTTGATGAAATTGATGCAGCACTTGATAAAAGAAATTCTGCAAGATTAGCAGGGCTTCTTCAAAAGTATATGCAAAAAGGACAATACCTTGTAATAACTCATAATGATGAGATTATAACAAATGCGACAAATTTGTATGGTGTCAGTATGCATGATGGTGTCTCCAAAATTTTAAGTTTAAAAGTTTAAT
>CAYPBD010000040.1:0-4130 GCA_964408905.1 Candidatus Woesearchaeota archaeon | reverse complement strand
ATATTTAATTTAGCTTTTCTTATTGCTTTATCTCTTGCTGGCAAAGTTTCTTTAGATTCACCAAAACCAATCCCAACATGCCCCTTCTCATCTCCTACAACAGCCATTGCAGAAAAAGTGGGGATATTTCCTTCTTTTGTTTTTCTCTGTGTCTGCCTCCATGCTCTTCTTTTTCCACCTCCAAACTTTCCTTTTGATTGTCCTATAGAAATTAAATCTGATTTTACATTTATTAAAGAGTCAACAATCTCTGGTTCCAATATTTTTCTTTTATTATCTAATATTTCATCAATATTCTTTATTTTTCCATCTTTAACATCTCTTCCAAGTTTTGTCTTTGATTCCCAGGCTTCAGTAATTTCTTCTCTGGTTTTTTGATATCTTCTCCCTTTTCTTTTTTTAGAAGTTTCTTTTTCAGTTTTTTCTTTTTCCATTTCTTTAAGCTCCTTTAAATCTTTTTCATCTAATACTTCCTCAGGTTTTTCTGCATATTCATCTTGTTTCTTAATCATTTTTTTAGTTGCTTCAACAGTGTCTTCACTAAGATTGTCTTCGTATGCTTTTGCTGTTTTTTTCTGTTCTTTTGTCATTTATTCTTTGTCTATTTTTGATTTAATTTTATCAAAAGGAATCTTATTTTTCATAGGTCCTCCCTTGATTCTTACCTCATCTGGAAATGCTTCTTCTTTACAATTAATTTTAATTCCTGCATCAATCAATCCTTTCAAAAAAGCATAAACTTTATTTTTATACAATGTTCTAATCATTCCAACATCAAGAATTGGTTGTTTCAATTTCTTTTGCAAAATCTTTTTCCCTATTAAATACCCAGTTAAATAAGATGCTGAAAGAGATTTCAAACTTCCTGTTGCACTTTCAGGCCAGCCATATTTTAATAATTCTTTTGAATTTAATCCAACTACAACTTTATCTTTTGCTTCTTTACTTTCAACATATTGTACAATAATATACTTATTTGTTTTTCTAAATACAATTCTTGGCATTCCCCCTTTGAGTAAATTCAATCTCTTCAAATAATCTGTTTTATGTTGTTTTTTTCTTTTTTTCAATGTCTTCATTTTTTTAACCTCCCAATATATTCTTTCAAATGAGCTTTGCTTCTAAAAATCTTATTTCTTATTTTTTTTCTAATTTCAATAACTTCTTCTTTTGATAAGATTCTTTGATTTCTCATTTCAGAAACATATTTTCTCAATTTCCTTGTCATTATCACATAATCTTTTTTTCTTGTATTTACTTTCTTCCTAACATTTCCTATACTTCTTTTTGTTTTCCTTTTAAGATTCTTTTTTCTTCCTTTAATTGCATTTATTACTATTGCACCTTCTTTTTTCAAGTCCCTTATGTCTTGTTTAGTTATAGCTTCTTTAGTTTCTCCTAATCGCGGCTGTACAAAAACAATTCTTGACTTTCCAATTCCTAAAGTTCTAGATGCCAATGCTTTTTTTTTCTTCAAATTCATTTCTTTTCTCCCTTAACTTTTTTCTTTTCTTTTTTAGCTTTCTTTTCCTCTAATCTCTTTTTCGCTTTTTCTTGTTTCATCTTTTTCTTTTCTAATTTCTTTAAAAACTTTTTAGGATTTAAATTATAAAGATTAATTTTCATCTGTATTGCTTTTTTTACTATTTCCATTTTTTTCTTTTCTCCAATATTTCCAATAACTGCAATTTCATTTTTCCCTACTTTCTCCAAATCACTAACATTTCTAACCAAAACTGGTTTTTTATCCTGAATAAGTCCTCGCAACTTTTCTCCTTGTTTATATCCTACACTCACAACAGCAGGATATCCTTTTCTCTTTTCCCTCATTTTATTATCTCTTCCAGTCGGTCTTCTCCACACTTGTTTTTTCTTTCGTCCTTTTCCAAGTTTTGAATATCTGCTCCATGTTCTTCTCAAAAATTTAACCATTATATTTCCCTCCCATTCTTTTTTGTTATAAAAATTCCATCCTGAAAAATTCTTCTATCTTTCATTCTAATCTTTGTTGCTTTTTCAAAATTAGCTGCTGCTTGACCTGCCGATTCTTTATTTACAGAAGAAATTTTAATCAAATCCTTCTCAACTTTAACTTCAACTCCTTCTGGAATTTTAACTATTCTCGGAGTTTTTTCTCCAAGAAAATTTTTTATTATAGCCTCTTTTTCTTTTACTTCCAAAGTTACTGGAAAATGGCTTGAACAAATTTTTAATTCATATTCAAATTTTTTCTGAACCCCTTTAATCATATTTTTAATATGCGCTACAATTGTATTCATCATTTTCTTTTCATTTTTTGTAGCTTCTTCACTTCCAATAACTAAGCTATTATCTTTCTTCTCAAAGTCTAAACTAAGAATATTGAAAGTTCTCTCATTCTCTCCTTCAGGTCCTTTAACAATTACTTTATCTTCTTCTAAATTAACTTCAACTCCATCTGGAATTTCAATTGTTTGATATAATTTTTTCTTCATTTTAATTATTAATATTTTGATAATTATTTATTTCATTTTGTGCAAGATGTTTAGTATCTTCTAAATTAAGTTTTAACTTTGACATCAGTCTATTATATTCCTTATTATAATTTGAAGTATTGGCTCCTTTTTCTCGTGTACTCTTTTCAATTATTTTATATATTTTACAAAGAATAAATTTGTCAAGGAGATTAGGTGTTTCTAAATCTATTAATATTTCTTCAAGTTCTTTTTGCAATCTTACTTCTGAAAAATTTCTTATTTTTTCAATAATTTTTGTTTCAAAAGAATTCATTTTAATAAAAATATGCTATTAAGCATCCTCCAATATTTTCTTCTTGAGCTTCATCATGAGTCATCAACCCTTTGTTTGTTGAGATAATCATTGTTCCCAAATTTCTTGCAGGCAAATATCTTCTTCTGTATTTTTCAATTTGATGTTTATCAACACTAAATCTTGGCTTTATTGCTTTACATTCAGACAATTCTCCAAGCGTAACCTCAACAGATTTATCTTTACCATCAATTTTATATTTCTTTATCGCGCCTTTCTGTTTCATTATTTTTAGAATCTCAATTAAAAGATTTGAAATTCTCTCTATCTTTACAATTTCTTTTCTCGCTTTCTTGGCATTTCTTATCATATTCAATCCATCTGCAACTACATCGTGTGACATTTTAACTATATTTTTGAAAGCCGATTTCTACTGCAATTTCTCTAAAGCAGTGTCGGCATAAATTTAATCCATATGATTTTATGTGAGCACCAAATCTTCCACATCTCTCACACTTTTGCACAGCAATTCCAGTTTTTCTTTCTTTTGGTTTACAATGTTTCAAGAACTTTGCTTTTATTTCAGGTTTGTTCTCAAGCTGTTTCAATATCTTTTTCCAATCACTTGCTGTCATTTTAATTTTGTTCCTCCATTAATCTTAAATGATATTCTTGAAATTTTGGATGACTTTCTGGTATTTCTTCAATTAATATCATATCTTCAATATCTTCTTCTTTTTCCAAAATAGAAAGGCTTTGTTTTTCGATTATCTTTCCTTGAGGATTTTTATAAATAAATATTTCAAATGATGCTTCTCTTATACTATTTATATCTCCATAATTCCCAATATAAATTTCGCCTGGATGTTTCTCTAAATATTTTTTAATATCCATCTTAAACAAACTTCGTTCCGAAGTTTTCCTCCATAAATTTAATTATTTCTTCTTTTGAAATTACTTGTCTCTTTGGAATTCTTCCACGTTTTATTTTCTTTAATCTTATTCTTCGTCCTGCTCTCTTGAAAACAACAGTAACATCAAGTCCAATCATTCCAATATCTCTGTGATATTCCATGTCAGGAATTTCAATATATTCCTCAATTCCAAATGAAAAAGTATTTTCACTTATCTGTTTCTTCTTCAATCTATTCTCAATTGCCATTAACATTCTCTTCAAAACCTTTTTAACATCTTTCCTAATTGTAACAACAGCCCCAATCTCAAGTTTAGGTCTAACTCCTAATGACGGAATTCTTTTCTTTGATTTCATCTTTGCAGGTTTTTGCTTTGCAAGTATCTCAAGAAGTTTAACTCCTTTTGCAAGTTCCTCTGCAACTCCGCCTACACTCAAAACAACTTTTTCAATCTTTATTCTTTGCATT
>CAYPBD010000039.1:0-4135 GCA_964408905.1 Candidatus Woesearchaeota archaeon | reverse complement strand
TTAATAAAATCTCTTTTTTCATATTAAAAATAAGTATTGAATGTATTTAAGATTTCTTATTTAGAAAATGAATATACTATAAAAATAACCTAATCAGTTTTGTATGTTTCGATAAGAGTTTTTAATTTCTTTGGATTAATATTATATTCAGAAGCTATACTTTTTGTCAAATGAACTAAACCCTTTTCATCTTCATTTTTCTCAAAAACATCAGCAGCCCATCTTGGGTTATTTGAAACCATTTTTTTATGTACTTCTTCTAATCTTTTTCCTCCCAATTCTAAAGCAATTTTATATGCATTTCCTAGGTTATCTGCTTTTATTAATTCATTATATGCTTCAACTTTGCCTTTTCTATCTGCTGAATGAAGAAAACCTATAATTCCAAAGTGATTTTCTATACAATCTTTTATTAAATCTGTTCTAACTTTATTGATATATTTTCCATTGAATTTTCCTCTTCCTTCAATCCATAGGTCATATGCTAACTCTAATTTATTTGCTTTATTTGCTTGTCTGCTAAGATTTTTGAATTCTTTTAGGTAATCTTGAGCTAAATTTGGGTTTGTTACTGCTGCACCTGCAAGTAAGTTATGGTTAATTTTAACCTTTACTTTAAGGGGTGCTGATTTGTATGCTTCTTTCAAATGTTGTTCATCGATTTCTGAGGTATTTATTGCCTTTTCTTTATTTTCAAATGAGTTTAAACTTAATCCAGTTTGAACAGCCATAATTGCTTCTTCTCCATTATATCCCTGTTCTTTAAAAATTCTATAAGCTGTTCTTGGTTCATCTTTAGCATTTGTCTTAGCCCATAATAATTGTATCTTTGGGTATTGAGATAAATTATTTCTTATGTCATATTTACTTGCACTTTTTGCTATTTTGTTTTGAAGAGCTTTTTCTTCTGTGTCAGATAGTTGAATATTGTGTTCTTGATATAATCCAAAAGCTGTTAATGGATTAAATTCCCCCAAAGTTGATTTTAATATAATTTTTTTCAATCTACTATCTTTTTGTGTTGGGTCACTAAGTGCAATTTTTTGTAATAATCTTTCATCATCATATCCAGCTTTATTTTTGATAACAATTTCAAAAATATTATTAATATTTTTATCATCCTTAATTCTTAAAAAGTGATGAAATGCATCAGCATATTTTTCTTCTTTCATAGCTAAATCAGCAGCTGTTTGATTTAGTCTTTGTTTTCTCTGTTCTCCTTTTTTAGTATCTTGAAAAAAATCATAGTCAGCATTTTGAGCAATTTGTATGAATTCTTCATAATGTAAATTAGGAATATTAAATGCTAATTCAAATATTATATCATTCTTTCTTGCTTCTTTAAGTGTTTTAATCGCTTCTGTTTTCATATATGTAGACCTTTGTGTAGATGATTTTACTATTTTCTCTTCTAGGTTTTTTCCATTATATAATGCACCAATATTTTTCTTATTGCCGTACATTATTTCAACAACATCTTCCCACCTGCCCAATTCTAACTTTTTGTCAATTATACCTGTTACAATGTCTATCTTTTCTAGAGGGGGAAGATGAGAGAATTTTTCATCAGAAATAAATTTATCTTCAAAACCTATTACAGTGAGTGCTTTTGCATATTTGGAAATATCTTCGTTATCCATTTATGGCTGTTAAAATATTTGAATATAAAAGGATTTATGTTTTATAATATAAATAATCTTTTTATAAACTTTCTATTTTATATTTTAATATTATAGAATAAATTAAAAATTAAAAATGCCCCTGCCGAGATTTGAACTCGGGTCACCACCGTTCTCCAAATACGGATTTTTCCGTAAAGAGAAGTTTGCATTTAGATGCATAGATTTTTTCTTTCATCAAGATTAAATCACCTCTCTATATCTTGAGAGGGTGGCATCCTTGGCCTCTAGACTACAGGGGCATCTAGAAAGAATTAGTAAAAACTCTTTTTAAATTTTATATTTATTCTATTAAGAAAACTTTGTCATTAGGTCTAACTTTTTCAGAAACTTTTATTCCAACATGGTCTCCTTTTTTTGCTTCTGATACTTCTTTTCTATCTATTTGTATGCTTTCTACATTTTGTTCAAAATCGGTTGTACTTCCTTTGATATGAATTTTGCTTCCAACTTTCAATCTATCTGAAAGTTTTATAGCTGCTACACTTACATGACTAAAGTATCCAGAAATTTTTCCAATTTCTTTTTCTTTCATGTTTTGTTAAAGAATTTATAATATTTAAATTTAATGATTTTTGTGTTATTAGATAAAAATTTTGAAATAAGATTAGGATTTTTTAGAATTTATTTAAAATAAACGAAAGATATATTAATCTTTTTATTATTAGATTTTAATGAAAGGAGGCTCGAGCCTCCTAATTTCATTGTCTCTGTTAAAAGCTCAATGAAATCAAAAAAAGATGATAACCTTAGTATAAAAAGAAGTGTATTATTGAAAAGGTATATTTACTTAGTCCTTTCAATAATTTTAATTGTAAGTGTTTCAGCATCAGATGTTTTAGTTTGGCAAGGGCAGTATTATACAGGGACTACTTTTAATACAGGAACTTATGAATTTAATTTTAGTGTTTATGATACTTTAACAGGAGGAGATATTTGTTATTCAAACACGACAACTTTAACAACCGGCAACTGGGGAGAATGGAAAACAGAACAATATAATGTGAGCAGTTCTTGCAATAATGTTTCTAAAGATTATTATCTTAATATAAATATTGATGGAACAGACCAGACTCCAAGGAGAAGATTAACTATCTTTAATTATTTGAGAAAAGATGTTAATGAAGTTACAATAGGAAACATAAGCGCAAATTTAGGAAAATTTGCTTATGTAGATAAAATTGAACAGGTCACTGCACCTGCAACGCCTCCTGCAAATACTTTAAGATTATTTGTTGAAGATGTTAAAGGATTTTCTTTTTATAGTTTTTTAGATGATACTGGAATGACAAGGAAGATAGTTAGAGATAGTGTTTTTGTAGGAAAAGGAAACGAAGCAGGGGGGATTGGAGTTGGACAAGTTGTTTATGCATGTGGCTCATCTGGCAATGCTCCTCAACTGTGCCTTGCAAAATCAAATAGTTTTACAACTATGCCCGCAATTGGAATTGCAATTGAGGATATAGCAGTTGATACTTTTGGTAGGGTTATGCAAGTGGGATTACTTGAAAATTTTGATACTACTGCATGGACAGAGGGAGATATTTTATATGTTTCAAACACAGAAGAAGGAAATTTAACTTCGACTTTGCCTTTAGTTCCCTCACTTAAACAGGAAATAGGAACAGTATTAAATAGTCATAAAACTCAAGGGCAAATTCAGGTTGTAGCTAGAAGTGTCCAGCAAGATGAAACTGGTTCTGCTCAAAATATTTGGAGATTGGGAGATGGATTAGCAGGAGTAAAAAAAATAATCATCAATAATGGTTTCTTGGGTAATTTAAGCTGGACCCCAACTGCAGAAAGAGAAATAATAATCCCTGACGCAAGCGGAACTATGGCTTTAACTTCAAGTTTAACAGGTAATTATTCTGTTGGAAACTGCTGGATATATTTCACAGGAGGTATTGCAACTTCAACAAATTGTACTGCACCATAAAATGAAATTCATAATCCTCTTAATAATTTTGTTTTTAATCCCTTTAATTCAAGCAGACACAACCTTCTTTGATAATCCAAATGATTTTTTTATTATGAATAGTCTTGCAACAGGTGGAATGACAGGGGAAATAACAACTGGAACAACAGGCGGAGGAGGTTGTATGTATGGGTGGAATTGTACAAATTGGAGCAGATGTTCTTTTTTTGGGAAACAAACCCGAAATTGTATTAATATTGGAACTTGCCCTGATAATTACAAAACTCCAACAACAGAACAAAATTGTACTTCTAGTTTTGAAGGGGAGATAATTTGGAGAGAAACTTTTGATAAGAATAAAATCTTTATTTATTTCTTTATTGTAATATTGGTAATTAGCTTTGTTATATTTTATATAAAGAAAAATTATTTTAAAAGTTGATTATAAGAAATATATATTTCATACTCAGTTCTTTTTTATTAATTAGTAAGTTTTTAATATTCCTAAAAACACATAATCTAAAGCCCCATAGTACAG
>CAYPBD010000038.1:0-4479 GCA_964408905.1 Candidatus Woesearchaeota archaeon | reverse complement strand
TATTCACAGACCATGAATCTAAAAGATTAACATGGCACGAATTTTCTGCAAAAAATAGAATCGCACATTCAACAAAGAAGAATTTACTTTTAGCAATAGTTGATGAAGAAGGTGACATCAGTTATTATGAAGTAAAATGGATTAAACCATAACAAAATCTTTATAATCTTTTTATTTCTTTTTCAATTATGCCTGCTCAAGATACTTCACAAATAAAAGAAAAAATCATTTCTATATTAAAAAGAAGAGGACCGAGTCTGCCGGTTCACATAGCAAAAGAAACTGAATTAAGTATACTTTTTGCATCAGCTTTTCTATCTGAATTATTCTCTGAGAAAAAAATAAAAATAAGTAATATGAAAGTAGGAAATTCTCCAATATATTTTATTCCAGGACAAGAATCAAAACTTGAAAATTTTTCACAACACCTTAAAAGCAAAGAAAAAGAAGCATTTCAATTACTTAAAGAAAAAAAATTTTTAAATGATAAAGAACAAGACCCTGCAATAAGAGTTGCATTAAGAGCAATTAAGGATTTTGCAATTCCATTTAAAAAAAATGAAGAAATCTTTTGGAGATATTTTACAATTCCTGAAAAAGATTTTAATATAACCCAGACTGTCACCTCCAAAACAGATGAACCAGAAAACAAGGAAACAAAAAATAAAAATTTAGAAATATTTGATAAACCTGAGAAAAAGAAAAAGATAACAAAAAAGAAATCTTCAAAAACAAGAACAAAAAGACAAAGTGATAAATTATTCAAAAAAGTAAAAAAATTTCTATATAAAGAAAATATAGAAATAATTGACTTCCAAAGTATAAGTAAAAATGAATTAATATTAAAAATAAAAGAAAATGAAAAAGAGAAATTTTTAATAGCATATAATAAAAAAAGAATAACTGATTTGGATTTAATAAAAACATACAAAAAATTGGGCAAAGAAAAGATTCCTTATGTTCTTTTAAGTTTAGGTAATCCTTCTAAAAAACTTAGTAATTTGATTGAAGTAATAAAAGGATTAGATAGTATAAAAAAAATAGAAGAATAATTTTTTTTAATATCCAAAACTTTTTAAATAAACTTTTTGTTAGGATATCATGGGCAAAATAAAGTCAAAAATAATAAAAAACTCAGCAAATAACCTTATAAAAAAGGGTATAGAATTCACTGAAAATTTTGAAGAAAATAAAAAAATACTTGCAGATACAATGCCAAGCAAAAAAATAAGAAATCAAATGGCAGGATTTTTGGCAAGAATAAAAAAAAGAGAAAAAATATTAACTAAATAAAAAATGACAGATAAAAAAATTACTAAAGATGACAATGTTGTATATATTGGAACAAAGCCATTTATGAACTATGTCACAAGTGTAGTTATGCAATTTACTACAAAAGAAAGAAATGAAGTAACAATAAAGGCAAGAGGAAAATTTATCAGTAGAGCAGTAGATATTGCAGAAGTTGTAAAAAAGAAATTTCTAAAAGAACAAAAGATAAAAATAAAAGATATAAAAATTGATAGCGAAGAATTTGAAAATAAAGAAGGCAAAAAAGTAAGTGTATCAACAATAGAAATAATATTAGTCAAAGAAATTTAACTTTCCTATTTTTCTTTATTATTTTTTAATAACCTTAAAATTTTTAAATGAAATCTGTCTGATAATTTTGTCTCTGTAGCTCAGGGTTAGAGCGCCGCTCTCATGAGGCGGAGGTCGAGAGTTAAAATCTCTTCAGAGACATTTATAATTAGGATGCAATAATTCTTTTAAACACAAAAAATATTTTCAGTTATGATTAAATGGCTTGAAAACAATAAGATAATTTCATTCATAATAACCATATTAATTGTAATAGAAATTTTTTACTTTTCATCTCTTTCATTTAGCCAAGGAGGAAAAGGAACATTTTCTTTGATTCCAATTATTTATCATTTTATCATATTTTTCTTATTAACCTTTTTCATTTTTATCTCAATTAAAGGAAACAAAAAAATAAAAATAAAATATATTTTATTAGTTTTTATTATATCTCTAATTTACGCACTTTTAGATGAATTTCATCAATTATTTGTGCCTTTCAGAAATTTTAGTATAAAAGATATTCTAATAGATACAGCAGGAATTTTTTCATCAATAATACTTACACTTATAAAAAATTAAAAAAACTTAAAATAAAAATAAAAAATTATCTTCTTCTTTTTCTAGTAGCTTTTCTTCTAGTAGCTTTTTTTCTTGTGGTTTTTCTTTTTGCTGGCTTTTTCTTCATCATCTTTTTCTTCTTCATAGCCACAGCCTTCTTTTTCATCATCTCAACTTTTTTGATTTGTTTTCGAAGACTTTTTATCTTCACATCAAGCTGCTTTGGTGTTTTAGCTCTTGCCATTTTTTCACCTCTCTTTTTTAATTAATTAAAATAAGAAAACAATATTTAAAAAACCTTCGGTAAAAAAATATTTTTTGAAAAATAAAAATAAAATATTTAAATAATTATTTTATTCTTGTAACAATTAATTTTCCTGCTTTTTCAAATTCAATTTCATTATTAATTAATCTTTTAAAAATTTCTTTAAGTTGTGAAATTTTTATCCGAATTTGTTTAGCAGTATTTCTATCTCTTATAGTTATAGTTTCATTTTTTAATGAATCGTCGTCGACAGTTATGCAATAAGGAGTACCAATTTCATCATTCCTTGCATATCTCCTTCCAATACTTCCAGATTTATCATAAACAACATTCCAATCTTTTTTTAAATCATTAAAAATACTTTCAGAAATTTTTTCAAATCCTTTTCTTTTAACAATAGGAAAAATTGCAGCTTTTATTGGTGCAAGTTTAGGATGCAAGTTTAAAATAATATTATCTCTTTTTTTATTATAAGTATAAGCATCAAATAAAAAAACAAGCAAAGCTCTCTCAACTCCCTGGCTTGGTTCACAAACAACATGAGGAACAATTTTTTTCTTAATCTTCTCGTCAAAAATACTCAAATCTTTTTTTGAATATTTCATATGTTGCTTCAAATCAAAATCCCCTCGATTAGCCATTCCTTGTAATTCTTTCCACCCAAAAGGAAATTTATATTCCAAATCCCATGTATCAACTGCATAATGAGATTTCTCGTCAGACACATGCTGTCTTATTCTAAACTTTTCAGAATTCGCTCCTAGATTAACAAACCACAAAAATTCTTGCTCAAGCCAATAAGCATGCCAATCTGTTTTAATAATTCCATTCTTCAAAGCATCTTTAAATTTCATTTTTTCAGGTTCTTTCTTCTTATTTTGCATATTTTCAGAATAAACTAAAATTTTAGAGTTTCCAATTTTATATGGACATTTCTCTTTAGGATTCACAAAATATTCAATCTCCATTTGCTCAAATTCACGCAACCGAAACAAAAAATCTCTCGGAGCAATTTCATTTCTAAAAGATTTCCCAACCTGTGCAATTCCAAAAGGCAATTTCATTCTTGCATTTTCCTGAACAAATTTAAAATTAATAAAAATTAATTGTGCTGTTTCAGGTCTTAAATAAGTATAATTATCTTCTCCTACAGTTGTCTTAAACATTAATTTAAATTCTTTAGTTTTATTTTCATCATAATCTCCTCCACAAAATTCACACTTAACTTTTCCTAATTCACTCTTATCAATCTTATTAACTTTTTTACATTTTTTGCATACCACAAAAAGATCAGAAAAACTTTCTTCATGCCCAGATGCTTTCCAAACTTCTGGATTAGTCATAATACTTCCATCAATTCCGACAATATCTTCTCTCTGCCGAACATGAAAATCCCACCAATTTTTTTTCAAATTATTTTTCAACTCTACTCCAAAAGGACCATAATCAAAAAAACCTGCAAACCCTCCATAAATCTCTGCTGATGGATAAACAAAACCTTTCCTCTTACAAAAAATAGCCATATCATTTATTGAAATATTCTTATTCATCAATTTTCGCATACCAAAATTATCCTCAACTTTTTTCTTTTTATTCATTTCTTTTTTGTCATTAGTCATTTTCTTAATTATCTCTCTCGCTTTTTTTTCAGCTTCTTTTTTTATTTTACCTAAATAAGCAATCGTCTTTGTTTTTACTTTGCCATCAATTCTTTTATTTTCATTAAGATAATAATATTCATTTCCATTAATATTCTTTTTGACAATAAATGCCATAATTAAAATTAGGCACTACAAGTTTTTAAATATTTGCAATTATTTTATAAATTCCAAAATTTCAGGAATCTCTCGAATATTATTAAAATGTTCTTCATTATGTTTAACAATTATTTTTGCACCAAGATTATCTTTAAACCTTTTTATCTCGTCTTCATGAACATAAGGATCATTATCAGAAAAAATTGCAAGAAAATTATTGCAATGGTCCGAAATTCTTTCAAAATGAATTTCAGAATTTATCCAGGGATGTGCAATTTCCATTTCTTTTGGTTCAAGATTAATTAAATCAAACCA
>CAYPBD010000037.1:0-4707 GCA_964408905.1 Candidatus Woesearchaeota archaeon | reverse complement strand
TATCAAAATCAAATTCGTTTTGCAGGCAATGCATTTGTAAATTCTTAAATTCATTCATACGGTCTTCAGGGCAATTTTCTATCATTACTTTCTAAGAGTGACATATTTTATAAATTTATGTATTCCAATCCATATTTCTTTTTAAGAGATTCCCATCTATAATGTCGAAAAATATTAAGTTCCCCTTTTTCTTCCACAATATCATTTAATTTAATATAATCTTTTGCATCTTTATATTCATAAAAATTTTTATCTAAGGAATTCCCCGCTGAAATAAAAATAATTTCTGGTTGTGAAGTTAATTTCCCCCATCCAAAATAATATTCCTGATTATTCGAAAGTATAGATGGACCTGTAGTTTCTACAAAGCAATATCCACTATTATTCAAACTATATTTAATTGGACATTTTACTCCAACAACTTCATGATTTTCTGCAGGATAATAAAACAAAACCACCTCATAACCCATTTCCTTTAATAAAAAAGCTAATAACTCGGATTTCCCTTCACAGGCTCCTTGCATTTCATAAAGAACTTCATAAGCATATCGTGAATAATTAATTTGACTTAATCCAATTGTAATATTATTTCCAGATTCTCCATAAGGAATTCTTTGAACAAGACTTATAGCAATTCTAACTTGATCTCTTTTATCTTTAGCTAAATTTTGTATTTGAACAACTAAAGGCAAAAGTAATTGTCTTTGTTCTTCTTCATTAATCTTCTGAAGCTTAAAATCTTTCCTTAAAGGTTTCTCGTCGCCAAAGTAATAAATAGATTTTGAAAGTTGAGAAATATAATCAACCATTCCTTCATAAACAGTAAAATTCATCTTCTTTTTTTCTCCTCTCAAAATATAATTCAAAGTTATCTCTTTTGGATTTGTTTGATATTTTGAAATACAAGAATCTCCTTCTCTTGCTAGATTTTTTGGACATTCACAAACAGACGCTTTTTCCATAAGAGTTTGATTTAAACAAAAATATGGTTTAATTGCAGAACAATTTCCTTCATAAGTTCCATCTCCACAAACAGAAACATTTTCTTTCAATAAATAAAATAAAAACACAACTAAAACAAACAAAATAATTATAAAAATTATAAAAATATTTTTTATTAAATCGCCTCTTCTTTTAATCATTGACTAAAATATAAAAAGAATTATAAAAAACTACCTATTCCAAATAAATCCCTGGCCTACCAGGTTTTACTTTCTTTGATTTATTTTCAGGGTCATATTTATCTTTATCATTCACTGCAAAAATCTGAACTTTTAATCCTGTTCTCCTATCAATTAATTCAGAAACTCTTCCATAAATTTCCTTTTCCTGAGGAAGAACATAAACAAAAACTCTACTAACTTTTTTCTTAACTAATCCTTTAATATGATTAACATCACTAACAAGTTTATCAACTGCCTGTTCCTGTTCTTCAAGTTTTTCATTAATTTTTTTCTCATCAACCACAGGCCATTTTTCCAAACTTATAAAATTTTTATTTCCTAATTTTTCCCATAAGTCTTCTGTAATATGTGGACAAAAAGGATGAAGCATTATCAAAAATTTTTGAACAAGTTCTTCAAATATTTTTTTATTAGGTTTATTATTTGTTCTATTAGTATACTCTTTAATTAAAGTCCAATACTCAAAAAAAACTTTTTGTATAGCAGATCTAAACATAGTTTCTTCCATTAATAATGTAGTTTCTTTAACAATTTTATTCATTCGAGATAAAATTAACTCATCAGATTCTGTTTTTTTATTTACAGATTTCACATTAAAAATAGTTTCCTGAATATTATTAAATTTAGAATTTAAACTAACTGCTAAATTAGTATCCCAATTAGGGTCATCTAATCCTTCTCCTCCACTTAAAATTGTTAATCTTGAAGCATCTGCTCCAAATTTTTGAGCCATCTCATTAACAGAAATCATATTTCCTAATGACTTTGACATCTTTCTTCCATCAACAGTTACCCAACCATTAACACCAATCCCTTTAGGCCAGTATTTTTTAGGAAAGATAGCAACATGATTAAACATAAAAAAAGTCAAATGATTTTGAATCAAATCTTTTCCAGAATTTCTAAAATCAAGAGGATACCAATATTTAAATTCTTTTTGCATTTTATCAATATCTTTAATTTTACGCTTAACCCCTTTTCCTAAAAAGATATAATCAAAAAAATTATCATCTACCTTAGATATTTCAATATCCTTAATTAAATGTGCAATAGTATAATAAGCCATATAAATTGTAGAATCTGACAAAGATTCTATTAACCATTTATTATCCCAAGGTAATCTTGTTCCCAACCCTTCTTCCCTTGTACAAGCCCATTCATGCAACCATGAGATAGTATATTCAAATTGTTGCCTTGCTTTTTCAGGATATAATTTCACATTATCCAAACATTCTCTAGTCTTTTGCTTCCACTTTTTATTTGCATAATCTAAAAACCATTGGTCATCAACTATTTTTACAACACACTCATTTAATCCTCTTGAAATAACTTTTCCTGTCAATTCGTAAAACATTACTGCATCACCTTTTTCAACAAGATATTTCTTCAAATATTTTTGAGCATCCTTAACACTCATACCGGAGCACGCCCCACAATTATTTTTCATTACTCCCTTTCTAAAAACTCTTCTATTCAATTCTCCCTTTGCTAATTCAATATTCTTTTTATCATCAGGGGACTTCACACCAAATTCTTTTCCTATCTCTTTCCCTAAATTATTTCCCATTCCTGGAACCTTAATTATCGAAATAGGTTTAAGTTTGGCTATAACTTTCTCATCCAAATTATATTGCCTTATTAAATTCATATCATTATGAATTCTTTCAAGCTCAAATAAATCAACAGGATCTTCTAATGCAGAATAGACTATTCCAGACCCCACATTTGCATTAATGAACCATGCTGGAACAACATAAGTATCATAATCAACTAAAGGACCTCTAACCCATTTTCCCATTAATTCTTTAGCAGAAATCTTCCCAATAATCTTAGGCTTAGTATATTGATATTCTATTTTTTTAACAGCTTCAGGACCTACCACCCATTTTTCATCTTTGACTTTAACAATTTTATAAGTAGCATTAGGATCAATCCAAAGATGAGTTTGACCATAAAAAGCATCAGGTCTTGTTGTTCCTGCCATCAAAATAAGGTCGGAATCTTTCATTCTAAATTTCCCCCAAATAAAATCCTGAGTTGTCACCCCTTCTCCTTCAACCCTTGCATGGTCTCCAACAGCAACATTTTCCTTCGGATCCCAGACAACAGGAAATTTACCTTTTATGCAATAACCTTTTTCTTTTAATTTTCTAAATTGCCATTGGATAAATTTATCATAATAAGGATTCAAAGAAGTTGTATGAAATTCCCTTCTCCAATCAACAGACATCCCCATTAGTTTATAATCTTTCTTAAATGCAGGGGCAAAAAATTTAATCCAATATTCTGGTTTTGAAAATTTTTCTATTTCAGAATCTTTAATTCCCATATCTTTCATAATTTTTAATTGCTTAGGTTCTTTTTCTCTAACTCTTCTTGCAGCACTTATCAAGGGAGCTCCAGTAGCATGCCAACCTTGAGGAAACAGTACATTAAACCCTCTAAGTCTTTTATATCTAGCAAAAGCCTCTACTCTCATTAATGAAAAAAAATGCCCAATATGCATATATCCATTAAGATAAGGATAAGGAAAAGTTACAAAAAACTTTTTTTGATTATTTACTTTGGGCTCAAAGACTTTATTTTCTTCCCATTTCTTCTGCCACTTCTTCTCAACAGTTTTAAAATTATATTTCATATTATTAAATCAAATTCCTTATTTAAATTATTTTTGATACTAACTCCAAACTTTACATGATATTTTATGACCATTTGAAGAACTATTTTTAATCATCTTTTCCAATGCTTTATCTGCTTCATCAGAAATTTCCAAATTAAATCTTGATTTCATTTCTTGTATATTTATATATTGACCTAAATTCCCGCACCAAGTCCAGCCTCCCGGGACAGGCCTGTACAAAGCAAAAATTCCATGATATTCTAGTCTTCTTGATTCCATTTTCTCTCCAAATTTAATTTACAGAATTCTCTTAGTTAAACAATAATGCAATATCTCAAACATAGTTGAGACAATTTATAAGACTAAAACTAAAAGAATTCCGACTACCAAAGTCAAGTTCAGTAACTGATTAACTCCAACAGTTTTCATAATCTAATTCAGAAAAGCATATTTTTAAATATTATGGTCACCAAAAAAGATTATGGAAAAAATTCAGGCACATATCATTGGAGAAATTATTTCAAGCAACACCTCAGAAGCTTATTCACTTTACAAAAAAAGTTCTTTTGGAAAACCTGTAGGGGAAAAGATTCAATACACTATTTCAGAATCTTTATTCTTAGTTGAAAAAGGTAAAATGGAAATATTCTCAAGAAATAAAAAAATATCTAAAAAAGAACTTATAAACAAATTTAGAAGAATTGACAAAAAAATCCAAATTAAATATTTAGTATTCAAAGATTTAAGAGAAAGAGGGTATATTGTAAAGACAGCATTAAAATTCGGGGCAGAATTTAGAGTTTATGACAAAGGTTCAAAACCTGGAAAAAAACATGCCAAATGGATTGTATTCACAGACCATGAATCTAAAAGATTAACATGGCACGAATTTTCTGCAAAAAA
>CAYPBD010000036.1:0-4729 GCA_964408905.1 Candidatus Woesearchaeota archaeon | reverse complement strand
GGTTGTTTCATTAAATAAAGCATTTTTATTTTTCATTAATCTTTGGAAAGATATTGTATTTTATAACTTTTCCTTTTCTTATAATCCAAAACCATTCCTACAAAAAACATATAAACCCTGCTCAAGATAGTTTTTTATGGTAAAAGTTCCTTCGAAGTCAAAAGCATTCATGAAGAAATGTTTTGGAACAAAAGAATATTCTGAAAACTCTGGAATTTGTAATAGATGCGAGTTAAAGAAATCTTGTGGAAAGATTAAAGCTAAATTATCTCAATAATTTTTCTAATCTTCACAAAAAATAAATTAAAAAATAAAAATTAAATTATTTTGAAAGTTGCACTGACTCTTGCGCTTATTTCTTGTTCGCTTGGTGAGATTTCTGCAACAGCTTGTTTTGCAAGAACTGCATCTTCACCATATCCTACACCTTCATCTCTTGAAGTATAAACATTCCAAGGATAATAACCAAATTCACTTACCTGAACTGAAACAAGTTTTCCTGCTCTTTTTCCAAATCCTGATGCAACAGCGTCTGCTTTTGTCTGTGCGTCTTTTGAAGCAAGCTCTAATGCTTGTGCTTTGTATTGGTTCTGAAGTTCCTGAGTTAATTCAAAATTTATATAACTTATTCCTGCTCCAGAATCTGCTCCTGCATCAATCACTTCACTTATTTTATCAAATCTCTCTGAAGATAATTCAAGTTTTAATGAATGTGTTGCCTTGTATCCATTTTGAGTTTGCTTATTATTTTTCCATTCATAGTTTGGATAAATGTTAAAACTCTGAGTCTGCAATTCACTTCTTTCAAAACCTAATTTAGAAAGTTCATTAACAAGTTTATTTAAGATTTCATTGTTTGCATCTTTGGCTTCAACACTTGTTTCATTTTGAGTTTCTATTCTAAAATAAGTTGTCATCAAATCCGGAGTCGCGTCTATGCTTGAAATTCCTTCAACAGTAATTTTATTTGTTGAGCTAACTGAACCAAAAGAAACCATTGCAATTAATGCAATAAGTAACACAACTCCCGAGATTATAGAAGTTATTATGATTGCTTTATTGTCTTTTTTCATTTTAACCTCCTTACAATTCTATAATTTCCTCCAATTTACAATTGAAATTATGAATATTGCAATTAATGAACCCATTAAAAACCAAATCCACAAAGGCATATTTGATATAACACTTAAATCTGAAGCAGGTGATTCTACAAAGTTTGTTGCTTTTCTTAATGATTCATCTATGGCAGGAATATATTTTTGATTTAGAGTTTGAGGAACAGAACTAAGTTTTTCATAAACCCAAACTGCAAAAGTTCCTGCAGCAGTTAAAATAAATGCAGGAAGAATTGATTTGAATTTATTTATATTTGATTTTTTGTGTGAGATTATTACTGATTTTTTTGAAAGTTTATACATAATTATTTTTTTGCCTTTTTTACTCCAGAAAAAGTTTTTTGCTTTTTGAATAAAACCTGAATCAAGAAGTTTTTTTATGTTATATTCAATTGTATTTAAAGGAATTTTTAATGCAGTTGATAAATCTTTTTGACTTGCTTCTTTTGTTTCAGCGAGATAATTAATTATTTTTTTGCATGTTTTACTTCCAATCACTTCTGCAATTGATTTTGATTTTTCATCATTAAGAGAAACTAAAATGAAATTATCTTCATTTGTCATAAAAGATATAGTAAGAATATATTTATAAAAGATTTGAAAGGTTCTATTTAGTTTGGTGTTATTAAACTTTTATTTCTCGTCTAAAATTATATTTCTTTTTTTTATTACAATAATATTTATAAATCAGAATTATATTCCATTTTTATGGATATTGTAGATGATGAATTAAATGAAATGAGAAAAGAATTTCCTGACTTTAGAATCATTAAAGAATCAGGGAAAGACCTTAATCATACAGCAACAGCTTTTCTTTGTGAGAAAACTTATAACAAATTTAAAGCAAAAATTTATGCTCATATGATGACTGGATGTTCCTTAAGTTCTGACATCTATGAAAATGATAGATTTCAATATTCTCTAGGGACTTGTTCAGGAATATGGAGGGAAAACTTTAATAGATTAGAAGAAGCTTTAAATAATATTTCTACAAAAGGACTTGATGCAGTTAAATCTCAATTTGATGGAGAAAAATTAGGGATTTACCAAGAAAAATCCGTAGAATAAAAATTAAATAATTATTTCTCTTCTAAAACTATACTCGCCTTCTTTGAAATCTTTGAATGATTTTATTTTTAATTCTTTTTTGAATAAAGGACAATTTAATACAAATGTTTCAAACTCACCACCTTCTCCTGCTGGATGAATTTTATATTTTTCTTTAAGTTGTTTAACTTCATCTATGAATCTTTTGTCAATCTCTCGTCCGAGCCATGATTTATTAAGAGGATAAGCAGCAACTGCTGTGATTATGATTTTGAAATTATTTTTTATTAAATCTTTTAAATAATTAATTTCATTTTTATGCCAAAGAGGATTAATACATTTAATTTTCAATTTATCACAAATTTTCTGGATTCTTGAGGCTTGATAAACTGAATGTAATGCTCCTGTGACAATTCCTTCAATCTTATATTTTTTCTTGGTTTTTGCAATAACTTTTTCTAAATCCTCTAATTCCTCTTCTTTTTTTCCTTTAGTTTTTTGAATAATTAAAGGTAAATTCATGACTTCTGCTTGAGTTTTTGTTTTTTTTATTGAAGGTGTGTGAAACATATAACTTTCTTTATTCTTAGAAAAAATAGAAATTAAACAAACTAATTCATGTCCTTGTTTTTTTGCTAAATATGCTGAATAACAAGAATCTTTTCCCCCTGAAAATAAAACTGCGAGTTTCATGAATTAAGGAATAAAAAGAGTTTTTTAGAGTTTTTGTTATTCCTCTTTTAAATCAGCAAAAGGGTCCCCATTTTCTTTAAAATAAGTATCTTTTAACCAAATATGAATTTCATCAAAATGATTTTTCTGTTCTAACCAAATCTTTTTTTGATTTTCTAATTCTAATAAAGGTAAAAATGAAAGAATTCTATTTTCTTTTTCTTTTCCAATAAGTTCTGTAAAAGAAATTTTATTTTTTTTATTATTAAGTTGGCTGAATAAATTATCATAAATTTCTTTTATTTTATTTTTAATGTTGAATTTTCTTTTTGGAAGGGAAATTCCTGTTTCTCTTAAAGCATTTTTATTGATTATTGTTTTTTTGATTCTTCTGTTTTCTGTAATAATTGCTTTGTTTAAGGATTCAATTAATTCTTTTAGTGTAACTTTTTTGAAACGTGGAATTGGACTTCGAGGAATTAATTCAGGAATTTCATCTTCTAATTCTATTTTTTCTATTTGTTTTTTAACCTGTTCTTTTTTTCCAAAAAGAATTTCATCTATACTTTTGATATATTTATTTAATAAAATCTCTGATTTTATTCTCAAAAGAAGTGCAGCAGCAAGAAGAACTTTGCTTGAAATAAAAAAATCAGCTTGTTCATATTTTTGAATTTGTTCTAAATATTTTTCAGTTAGAATGCTAATATTTATATCCCAGGGATCTAATTGTTCTGTATTAATTAAATCATAAATTATTTCTTGCCAATCTATTTCTCTGTTAAATAATAAATCATGAATTTGTTCTTGTTTTACAGAAAAATTTTGAGAAATATCCTCATTTCTTTGTAACTTTTTTTTCATAAAAATATATAAATTGAGAGATTTTATAATTTTTTGTAATAATAATTTAAGAAAAATTTTCGTGGTGCCTAAATGTTTTTAATAAGTAGTGCCTAATAATTAAATTAAAAATATTAAATTAACTACTTTTACATTATTCCCTCTTGTCATTCATTAAGGGTAACAGAAACGAAAGATTTATATAGTAAAAAGATGTCAATATTCTATCACCTCTTTTTCCCCAGGAGAAGCTTCAGGTCTACTATTTTGTTGGCTTGAAGAATCTCCCAGGGTTATAATAATCTCAAAAAAGAGAAAAATTGTGGGCTTAATAAATTATTTCTTATGAATTAATTTGCCCGAATTATAATTTAGCAATAAAAATAAAAAGGGGCTTTAATTTTATAATATTATATAATATGGCTTTGAAATATATTGGAGAAGAGGGCATTTTGTTTTTAATTTTTTTGGGAATAATCATAGGATTGATTATTTTGGTTACAATATTTGAAAGATTTTTTCCTAAAAACAAACTCTCAAAAAAACTTGAAAAATTTGCAGAATGGATTAAAGATAATGTGAGAGTTCCTTAGAAATATGGAAGAAAGAAAAGAAAATTTTGAACAAGCACATAAAGATTTGAATTTGAATAGTTTAACTAGTTAAGGAAATTTAGAATTTTTCTTCTCGGGATTTTCTTGTTTTGCTTTTCCTTCAAATTCGCTGTAGTGACATTTACCACAATATTTTCTTCCTTTAGCTTCCATTAAGAAAACCCCAGGACCACATCGTGGACAAAATTTTGCAAAACGAGAAATTTTTTCGCCTTCAATTTTATATTTTGAATACTTTTTACTTGTTGGTTTATTCTTATGAGGTTTTTTTCCTTTTTTTACTGATTTTTTTTTCTTGGCCATTATAAAGACAACCTCCGGTTTTCTTTATCAAACTTTCCCCTGAATTTGATGTCAGGCTTGATAGACAACCCAATGCTTTTTTTATCAAACTTTCCCCTGAATTTGATGTCAGGCTTGATAGACAACCCAATGCTT
>CAYPBD010000035.1:0-4795 GCA_964408905.1 Candidatus Woesearchaeota archaeon | reverse complement strand
TGTCAGGCTTGATAGACAACCCAATGCTTTTTTTATCAAACTTTCCCCTGAATTTCTGCTGAAGGCTCATTTCTTTTTCTCCTTAGATTTTTTTGCTCTTAATTCTGTTTTATCTTTATGTTCTTTTGAATTATAAACATTAATTGTAATTGTAAAAATCTTTGAACCAAATCTACCTGAAATTTCCTTTATTTTTATATTTTCAATAGGAACTGATAATTTTTCAGAAATAAATTTTTCTGTTTCTGAATTACTTGGGGTAACTTCAGCATCAACACTTAATTTAATTTCTTTTCTATTAAATAAAGGATTTTCTTTTTCTTCTAATATTTTAAAATTTTCCATTATTTTACTTTAATTGCAAAATTGCCTTTTTCTTTTATATTTAATTTTTTAGCTATTTCTGATTTCTCAGGATTTATAACAATAATCCTTCCTTTAAAACCTTCTGTTGATTCTTTGGATTCACAATTAGGACATTTTTCTCCCACATATATTCTTTTACAAATTTTACATGCTTTTTGTTTTGCCATTATAAAGACAACCTCCGGTTTTCTTTATCAAACTTTCCCCTGAATTTGATGTCAGGCTTGATAGACAACCCAATGCTTTTTTTATCAAACTTTCCCCTGAATTTCTGCTGAAGGCTCATTTTTTCTTTCCTCCTTTAGCTGATTTTTCTTGTGATTTCAAAGCTTTTTGTTCTTCTTTTCTCTTTTTTGCTCTATCTTCTTTAATCCATTCTAATTTTCCTAAACCAGGTTGCCTCATTGTTAATCCTATTTTAGGTTCATCACCTTTGTGACTGATTGCTACAATTCTTGCTAAACATAAATCTCCTTGTTTTAAACTTCTTTTACTTGATTTTCCAAGCAATGAATTCGCTTTACTAAAACTTACATAATCATCCATTGTCTGACTGATATGAATCATTCCTCTCATGACTCCAAGATTTATGAATGCTCCAAAATTTGTTATTTCTGAAATTATTCCATAACATAATTCATGCAATTCTGGTTTCCATACAAGCAATTTGAATGTTGATTTATAATAAGCAGCACCATCGCCAGGGATTATAACTCCTTCTTTAACTCTTAAAACATCAATAACTCTAATTACTTTTCCTAATTCTTTATTATAATAATTCTCATACATCTCTTCAAGTTGTTTTCTAACAGCCTCTATAGTAGGCAATCCAAATAATTTTGGTTCTACTCTTACATGGTCTTCAATCTCAGTTAAATAAAACATTTTATGAAAATTATAATAAGAATTGATTTTTAAAGTTTCTTATTAGGTTATTTCTAATTTTTTATTGCCTTTTATTACTAATTTAGGATTTTGTATTTTATTTTTAATCTCTTTGTCTAAAGTTGCTATTATAATATTTTTGTCTTGTCTTGCTAAATTTATTAATCCTTTATCTACATTTTTAATAGGTAAATCTATTTTTATAAATTTATTTTTCTCTAATAGTCTCAAAGCAATTTTTGCTTCTTCTATGAATTTAAGTTTCTTTTTTGATTTTACTATTCTTTTTATTTCACTTATAACCTGATTTGGAATTAATATTTTCAAGCCTTTAAATTTGATTTCTTCGAAAAAATCTATTTTTTTTCTTATACAAGATAAAATAAAATTTGTATCTAAAATTACTTTTTTCATATATTGTTTAAAAAAGAGGAATATAAAAACTTAACATTTATTAATTGGGTTTTTTTTATAATATAATGAATCTAAAAGAGTATCAGGAGATTTGTAAATTAATGGCAAAAAAATTTGATACTCCTAAAACAGAAATATTGACCTGGGGTCTGGGGATTACAAGTGAGGCAGGCGATGTTGCAGGTTGTATTTTAAAGACATTTGCTCATGAAAATAATCAAAAAGAAGGTATAAAGGAAAATCTTGGTGATGCTTTTTGGTATGCTGCAATGATTTGTAATTTCTTTGGATGGGATATGAATGAAGTTTTAGAAAATAATTTAAATAAATTGAAGAAAAGGTATCCGAAAGGGTTTACTATTCAGGATGCTAAGAGAGATGGAACTAAAATAGATTGGAATGAAAAATGAGGTGTTAAATGCAAGAAAAAGAAAATATTCTTAGAATTTTTGAAGAAACAAAAAAAGCAATTGAGGAAAATGATTCTGCAAAGATTAAGAGTTTGAGCAACCAGACAATTAATACTGCTTCGCTTACTCATGATCCTGATAATATTGCTGTTGCTGTTATTGTTTATTCTTTGAGTAAAATTATTGAAAGAGAAGGTTATAGAAAACTTCCTGGGTGGAGTAATTTTTATAGGGTTTATGTTAATTCAATAAATAAAATTATAATTGCTCTTAAGAAAAATGATGAAGAAAGTGTTAAGCAAAATTTAAAACTGATAAGACAGGGAATTGGTAAGTTGTCTGGAAAATTAAAAAAATATATTCAGGATATTTTTAATAAAGCGAAAATTAACAAGGCATCAAAGATTTATGAACATGGAATTTCTATGGAGAAAACCGCAGGACTTTTAGGGATTACAATGTTTGAGTTAGCAAGTTATGCAGGGCAAAAAGAAGAGATTTCTGAAGCACCCGAAAGCAAGACAATGGGAGTTAGAAAAAGAATTAAATTGGCAGAGGATTTTTTTGGATGAAATTATATTTAGTTAGGCATGCTGAATCTAGAAGAAATGCAAAACAAAAATCACATGAAAATCCAGAATTAAGTGAAGTAGGAAAAGAACAAGCAAGAAGACTTGGAAGTTATTTTCATAAAATAAACTTAAAAAAAATTTATTGTAGCAATTTAAAACGAGCTAAATCTACGTTGAATGCAATAAAACCTTATGTTAAAAAAGTTCCTGTTACTTATACTGTTAAATTAATAGAGCATAAGATGGGAATTTACGAACAGAAAGGGCATGATAATTGGCAAGATTATGTAAGAAATGCAAAAAAACAAAAAGTACCTTTTCATTTATTTAAACCAAAATATGGAGATAGTTTGTTAGAGACTTATCAAAGAGCAGGAAACTTTTACAAAGAACTTTTAGAGAAACATTCGCAACATGAAATTTTAATTGTAGGACACGGAATATTTTTATTATATCTTATTTTAAATATTTTAGAGTTAGATTTATCTGAGGGTAAATATTATAGATTAAATAATGCAAGTATTAGTACATTAGAAATTAAAAAAGGGAAAGTAAAAGAGTTTCATATAAATGATTATAATCATCTAATTAAAGAGGGTATGAAAAAGAATGATAAAAAAAATCAAGAAACAGGATTTGTTAAAATGTCAAGATATAATTTATGATTGTCTTTATGATATCTGCAAAAATACAAAAATTATTTTTAGAGAGAGAAAATATTACTCTTTGCTTAACCTTGAAAGATTTATCAAAAGTTCAAAGATATTCATTGTCTTTAAAAATAAGGAAAAAATTTTGGGGATGGGCAGAATTGCAGGAAATAATGAAATTGTAACAATGTATGTATCTAGGGAATACCAAAGAAGAGGAATCGGGACAAAGATTATAAAAAAATTAGAAGAGTATGCAAAAAAACATAAGATAAAAAAATTGCATTTGCATGCTATGGAAAGTGCTGTTCCTTTTTATTTAAAAAAAGGTTTTGTAAAATCAAAAGATTTTACCAAGAAAGATAATCTCATGGAGAAAAAAATAAAATGAAAGTATTAATATTTGATGCGAGCACTTTGATAACTTTTGCAATGAATGGATTGCTTAAGGAACTTGCTGAATTGAAAAAAAGTTTCAAAGGGAAATTCATAATTCCTGAAGAAGTAAAAAATGAAATAATTGACAAACCACTTAAAATAAAAAGATTTGAACTTGAAGCTTTGCAGATTAAAGAATTGTTAGATAATGGAATACTTGAGAAACCTTCTATTTTGAATGTTGATGAGAAAAGGATTTCAAAAGATACTATTAAATTAATGAGAATTGCTAATAAGATTTTTCAGGGAAGAGGGAGAGATATTAAATTAATTAGTTCTGGTGAGACTGCTTGTCTTGCATTAAGCAGAATTTTAGATGAAAAAAAGATTGAGAATATTATTGCTGTGGATGAAAGAACGACTAGAATGCTTGCAGAGAAGCCAGAAAATCTGGAAAATTTATTAAGAAAAAAATTGCATACAGATGTGCATTTTAATGAGAAAAATTTTAAACCTTTTCAGGGTTTTAAATTCATTAGGTCTTCTGAGTTGGTTTATATAATGTATAAGAAAGGAATTATAAAACTGAAAGACAGTGGGAGGGTTTTAGATGCTTTGCTTTATGCTGTGAAATTCAAAGGTTGCGCAATTTCTGGTGATGAGATTAGAGAGATTAAGAAGATTGGATAAAAACAATTAAAAATCATATTTCTATAGAAAATATATTGGGTGCATAGTTTAATGGTAAAACAGGCGGCTCCAGACCGCCAGCTGGGGGTTCGATTCCCTCTGTGCCCATTTTGAATAAATTTATATAGATTAATTCTATTAATGGTTTATGATAAGTTTAGACGGATTAAAAGATATAAGAGCATTAGAATTTTTTCTTTTTGGAGGATTATCTCAAGAAGAATGGGAAAGAGCACAATATGAAAATCCTGCTCCACAAAATTTCGAAGAGAAAAAAGAAATTACAGGATATGCTGTTTTTGATTTGAATACAAGAGAGATTACTTCTTATGATTCTTCTGATTGAGAAAACTTATTAAATAAAAATTTTATTTCTATTTTAAGCCCGCATCGCATAAGGGTATTGCACAAGATTGGAAATCTTGGTCCA
>CAYPBD010000034.1:3858-5222 GCA_964408905.1 Candidatus Woesearchaeota archaeon | reverse complement strand
TTTCTTCATCCTAAAAATATGGGTGAAATGAAAAATCCAGATGGAGTTGGAAAAGTTGGGAATCCTGTTTGTGGAGATGTTATGCAAGTTCAGATAAAAGTTGAGAATAATAAAATTCAAAATATTAAATTTAAAACATTTGGATGTGCTGCTGCTATTGCAACTTCTTCGATGATTACTCAACTTGCAAAAGGGAAAACATTAGAACAAGCTAGAAAGATTACTAGAGAAGATGTTGCTAAATCTTTAAAGGGACTTCCTCCAATTAAAATGCATTGTTCTAATCTTGCAAGCGATGCTTTGAAGAAAGCTATTGAAGATTATGAGGAGAAAAATGGAAAGAAAATTCAAACAAACTCTTAAGAAAATAAAATTAAATAAGAAAGAAAGAATTTTAGTTGCACTTTCAGGAGGAAAAGATTCTTGTGTTACTGCTTATTTGTTGAAAAAGTTTGGTTATAATATTGAAGGGTTTCATATTAATTTAGGGATGGGAAATTATAGTAAAAAATGCTTGAAAGCTGTTGAGAAACTTTGTGAAGATTTGAAGATTAAACTTCATGTCTATGACATAAAAAAAGAAATAGGAAGTTCGATGTGTTATATTCGGACAAAGGTTCAGCATGAGAAGAAGGGTTTGAAGAATTGTGCAATCTGCGGGGTAATAAAAAAGTGGATTATGAATCGTGAGGCGAGGAGGTTAAAATTCAAGAAGATTGCGACAGGACATAATCTTGATGATGAGGTTCAAACTTTTTTAATGAATATTTTTAAAGGAAGTCCTGAGTTAAGTGCAAATTCTGGAGCAACAACTCAAAATGTTAAAGATAAAAAATTTATTACAAGAATCAAACCCTTGTTTTATATTGATGAAAATGAAATCAGGAAATATTCAAAACAAAAAAATCTTCCTGTTGTTTATGAAAAATGCCCATGTGCTTTTGATTCTTATAGAATACAAATGAGAGAATTTGTAAATACTTTAACTAAAAAACAAAAAGAAAATATTATAAAAAATTTTGAAAAACTTTTGCCGAAAATTAAGAAATTAAAATCTAAAGAGAAATTAAATTATTGTGAAATTTGTGGAGAGCCTTCAAGGAAAAAAATATGTAGAATGTGTGAGTTAGTTGAAAAGAAAGATTAATTATTTTCTTTTTCTCTTAGAAATCTTTTTCTTTTTAGAAGAAACTTTTTTCTTTGTGGAAGATTTCTTTTTCATTTTAAACTCACAACATTTCATTTTTGAAAATACAAAGATATAAAGAATTTCAAGAATCCCAACTGTGTTAATTAATGCTAAAATTATAAACCATATTGCAGAACCTTTTCTGGCTGATTTCCATAATGCTAAAAGTTTCCAT
>CAYPBD010000034.1:0-3758 GCA_964408905.1 Candidatus Woesearchaeota archaeon | reverse complement strand
AAAAATTTAAATAGTTCTTATGTTGTGATAATACAACTTATTGTAGTAGTAAAAAAGGAGAGATACAATATATTGTATTACTAATAAATAAATGATTTGTCCATACTGTTCAAGTACTAAATCAAAAGTAACTAATAAAAGAGAATCTCCTAAGGGAATAAGAAGACGAAGAGAATGTTTAAAGTGCAAAAAGAGATTTACAACTTATGAAAAAATAAGTAGAAATATATTTTACATTATAAAAAAAGATAAAAACAGAGAAAAATTTGATAAAGAGAAACTTGAAAGAGGAATAGAAAAAGCGTTTGAAAAACGCCCTGTTTCAAAAGAAAAGATTGATAAATTAATCGAAGAGATTGAAGAAAAATTAAGAAAAAAAGGGAAAAAAGAGATTAAAAGCTCTGTAATAGGAGAACTTATTATGAAAAAAATAAAAAAATTAGATAATGTTGCATATATTCGGTTTGCATCTGTTTATAGAGATTTTCAGGATATTAAAGATTTTAAAAAGGAGTTAAAAAAATTATAAAATGTTAGAAGAATTACAAAAATTGACAAAATTGAATTTAACAGAAAATCAACTTAAAGTAATAAAAGATAAATATTTGAAAGATTCCCCCACAGTGGAACATTGGCTTAAGACAGTTTGCCACAATATTGCTCTTGCAGACATCTTGCATTCTGACAAAATTGAAAAAGAAGGAATCTTTGCAGGAGTTAATTGTAAAAAGATTTCTTATCCTTTGCAAGGTAAAATTAGTATGATTTATCTTTTACATGATGGATTAGAAGATCAAGAGAAGATGAGGGATAATTTTAAAACATTTTTAAATAATCTAGAGAATATTAACCGTTCAAATCCAGAAATAATCTTAGATACAGAAAAAAAATTTTATGAATTATTATCAAGTTTAAAATTTCTTCCTAATTCACCTACTTTAATGAATGCGGGTAGAGACCTTCAGCAATTAAGTGCTTGTTATGTTTTACCTGTAGGGGACTCTATAGAAGAAATTTATGATTCTGTTAAAAATATGGCATTGATTCACAAGAGTGGTGGGGGAACAGGATTTTCTTTTTCAAAACTAAGACCAGGAGGAGATGCTGTAAGGACAACAAAAGGAATATCTTCAGGACCTTTATCATTTATGCAAATATTTGATAAATCAACAGAAGTTGTCAAACAAGGAGGAACAAGAAGAGGAGCAAATATGGGAATCTTGCATTATACTCATCCAGATATTATTCAATTTGTTGATTTAAAGAAACAACCGGGCATTATGGAAAATTTTAATATTTCGGTGGCAATTGATGAAAAATTCATAAATGCTGTTAAGAATAATGAAGATTATGAACTTATTAATCCTCGAACAAAAGAAATTGTAAAAAGAATTAATGCAAAAAATTTGTGGGATAAACTAGTCAAAGAGGCATGGGAATCTGGAGACCCTGGAATTATTATGATTGATAGAATAAATAAGACAAGTAATGCAACTCCGAATTTAGGGGAGATTGAATCAACAAATCCTTGTGGAGAACAGCCTTTACTACCATATGAAGCATGTAATCTTGGAAGTATTAATTTATCAAAATTTGTAAAAGAAGATGGGAGTGACTTTGATTATGAAGAATTAAAGAAATGTGTATTTTTGTGCACTCACTTTCTTGATAATGTTATTGATATTAATAATTATCCAATCCCTAAAATAGAAGAGATGGCCAAAAGAACAAGAAGGTTTGGTTTAGGAGTAATGGGTTGGGCAGAAAGTTTAGTTATGCTAAATATATCTTATAATTCTCCTAAAGCATTAAAGAAAGCTGAAGAAATTATGAAATTCATAAATGACTCTTGTATGGAAGCTTCTGAGGAACTTGCCAAAAAAAGGGGAGTTTTTCCTGAATGGAAAAATTCAATTTATGACAAAGAAGGAATTCATTTTGGGGGACAAGAATTTTTCCCTAGAAATTCTTCAAGAACTACTATTGCTCCTACAGGAACTATTGGAATTACTGCAGGATTACAAGGAGCAGGAATAGAACCATTTTTTGCAATAGTTTATACTCGATATAATGCAGCAGGAATAGATGCTTTGAAAAAAGGAGAAACTCCTTTAGCAAAAGACACTTTCTTTGAAGTAAACCCCCTTTTTGAAAAGATTGCTGAAAAGAATAACTATTTTGGATTGAATAGAGAAAAATTATATACAAAGATAAGTAATAATCATAAGTCTTTAGTTGGAATAAAAGAAATCCCAGAAGAGATTCAAAATTTATTTTTAACATCACATGACCTTAATCCTAAAGAACATGTTTTAATGCAATGTGCCTTCCAAAAAAACATAGATAATGCTGTATCAAAAACAGTTAATATGAGGAATGAAGCTACAATAAAAGATGTTGAAGAAACTTATATGCTTGCATTTGAAAATGGGGCTAAAGGAGTTACAATATATAGAGATGGAAGTAAGACATTTCAAATTTTAAATATTAAAGAGAAAAAGAAGACTAAGAAAAAACCTTCAGAAGAAAAATCAGATTATCATATTATTAATACAGGTCAAGGTCCTGTTCATATTCATATAAATTATGATGATGATGGGCCTACAAAAGTTTTTGCTAATCTTTCTCCAATAGGAACAGAGATTTCAGGATTATGCAGTGCAGTTGCTATATTGCTTTCTAAATATCTTGAATTAGGAGGAAATCCAATAAGAATATTAAAACACTTAAATTCAATAAAATCAGAGAAACCTTTTGGTTTCGGCAGAAACAAAATTGATTCTATTTCTCATGCACTTTCTGTAGCTTTAAGAAATCATTTAATAAAAACAGGAAAGATGAAAGATTTAGAAAGCAAATATGAAAATTCAGCAGTTCATAAAGAAAACAACTCTACTCTTCGTTGTCCAAAATGTTTTAGCCCAAATGTAGAAATGACTGCAGGATGTTCTGAACCTACTTGTTTTGATTGTGGGTACTCTAAATGCAGTTAAGTATAAAATGGAAAATTTAGGTCTTGTTCATGTGTATACTGGAAATGGTAAAGGGAAAACTTCTGCGGGGCTTGGAATAATTTTAAGAGCATTAGGATATAAATCTAATGTAAAAATAATTCAACTCTTTAAAGAGAAAAATGGGGAAAAATATTTTTTTGAGAAAGAGGGGATTAAATGTCTGCAGTTTAAATCTTTGCATCCTTATTTTGGAAGATATGATAAATCTGAATTAAAAGAACTTAAAAAAGAATTTATTGAATTCTGGAATGAAGCTATAAAAAATTTGGAAATTTATGATTTTGTTTTGATTGATGAAATTGGTCCTGCGATAAAGGGGGGGATTATTTCTGAAGAACTTGTTATTGAATTTATTTCTTCAAAACCCAAGAATACAGAATTAATTTTAACTGGAAGAGATATTCCTGAATCTGTAAGAAAACTTGCAGATTATATATCTGAAATTAATGAAATCAAACACCCATATAATAATAAAATTTCTGCAAGGAAAGGAGTGGAGTTTTAATGATAATTTGGATATTTGCTATTTTGGATTCAATATCTTTAATTGCACTTAGCTTTGCACATTTTCAAATTAATTTTTCTTTTCATTTATTAATTATGTCTTCTGTTTATTTAATTGGCAAAGGTTTAATTTTTAGAGATGTTATGAGTTTAATCGACCTTGCTTTTGGTATTTACATTCTTTTAGTTGCTTTTTTTCATATATCAACATTTATTTATTATTTGGCATTGATATGGTTT
>CAYPBD010000033.1:0-5334 GCA_964408905.1 Candidatus Woesearchaeota archaeon | reverse complement strand
TGGACATTTTCAAATTGAAGAATTTCCAGAGATTGTGGAGATGATTAAAGAAGATGTTGGAAATTTATGAAACAGAAACTCTTAAAAACTTCTTATTTTATCTAAAATTGTAAGTTGGGTAGTTAATTTCGGGAATCTGGCATTAAATTGTCAAATGTCGATGAATAACGATATTGATTTCTGAGGAAGGTCTGCCCACCATTAATAAGTCATTCATGAAAATGAATTGTCGCGAGGCAAAGCTCTGTTACAGAAACGACACAGCTCATTTAGAGTTATGATGTATGCGCTGAACTTTGAAAA
Organism: Candidatus Woesearchaeota archaeon; assembly: GCA_964408905.1. GTDB lineage: Archaea > Nanobdellota > Nanobdellia > Pacearchaeales > GW2011-AR1 > CAYPBD01. The sequence goes on along the minus strand of CAYPBD010000033.1, from coordinate 5,031 downwards.
ATGAGATTTGATGAAACGAGCATCTTGACTGGTGCAAGTCAAATTATGACGCATAGTGGAATGTTAACACGAACTGTTCAATTATGAAGTTCGACAGAAGGTGGCCTATTCCCAACTTACAAACATTTTTATTTAAGATTCTTTATTTGATTTAATGAAAAGAAAAAAGATCTTGATTGTTGGAGTAATTTTGATATTAGTAGGAATTTTTTTGATTATTGGAATAAAATCTTTGCAAAAAGAAAAGAAAATTTGTATTGAAAATAAAAAATGTTTTGATGTTGAAATTGCAGATACTTCTAAATTAAAATCAAAAGGATTAAGTGAAAGAAATTTTCTGGAGGAGAATGAAGGAATGTTATTTGTTTTTGAATCTGCATCTTCTTCAAATTTTTGGATGAAAGATATGAATTTTGATTTAGACCTTATTGGAATAAATGAGAAAAAAGAAATAACTCAAATTATAAAAAATGTAAAGCCTTGCGAAGAAGAGTGTCCTCTTTTTTATTTTAATAAAACAAGATATGTTCTTGAGATAAATGCTGGACTTTCAGAAAAATATAAGTTTGTAGAAGGAGATTATGTTATGTTGGAATTCTAAAAGTTTAAAAGCATAAAATTAATTATTCTAATTGTAAGGGACCTTAGCTCACGGGTTTCTTTAGAAAAGAAACTACGATGGTAGAAATGTTTAAAACGCATTTACTCGCTAAGCCCACAGAAAGGGACCTTAGCTCAGCGGGAGAGCACATGACTGAAGATCATGGTGTGCTGGGTTCGACTCCCAGAGGTCCCATTGGGTTTCTTTTTTTCTAAAAAAGAAACTACACTGGTAGAAAAACTAGAATAGCAAAAACATTTATAAAAACAAAACAATTAAATTAGATAAATGGCAAAGAAAAAAAAGAGTGCTGAAAAAAAAGAAGAAAAAACAAACAAACCCAAGAAATTAATGACTCAAGGAAATTCTTTAGGTGCATCTGGATTTACTTTAGGAATTTTGAGCATATTATTTTCAGGAATTTTTGGGATTCCAATGTCAATTTTAGGATTTATTTTTTGTATAATTCAACAAAAAAATAAACCTACAAAAATAGGAAAAGCAGGATTAATTTTGAATGCAGTTGGATTTATATTAAGTATTCTTTGGTTTATCTATGGACCTTCAATACTAAATAATTTTCAAGATCAATTACAAAATTTCCCATCAAGTTAAAATGGTTCTAAATAAAAAGGCAGCAATGGAGATGAGTGTTGGAACAATTGTAACTATAGTTTTGCTAATGGGTGTTTTGGTTCTTGGAGTTTTTTTAGTTCAAAAAATTTTTGGAGGGGCAACAGGAGCAATTGATCAAATTAATACTCAGGTTGAGAATGAAATTCAAAAACTTTTTAGCGACGAAGGCAAAAGTCTTGCTATTTATCCTACTTCAAGAGATATAACTATAAAAAAAAGAGATGACCCAAAAGGTTTTGCATTTTCTGTTTTAAATAAAGATGTAGAAGCTACAGAATTTACTTATGAAATTACTGCTGATGATGTTTCAAAATGTGGTTCATTAACTAAAGAAGAAGCAGAGAAATTTTTGATTGGAGGTTCAGGTAGTTTTCAATTAGGTCCTGGTAGTGCATTAGATTTTCCAAGATTAGTAAAATTAGATATACCTGAAACAGCACCACTCTGTACAATAATTTATTATATCAATGTTGATAAAAAAGGTACTCCTTATGCAGGAGGAGAAATTTTTGTTACAATAAAGTAAATTTTTAAATTGCTTTTTCTTAAGTTATTTATGTCTTTGAAATTATATAATACTTTAACAAGAAAAAAAGAGATTTTTGTTCCAATTAAGAACAAGCATGTTGGGATGTATAGTTGCGGACCGACGGTATATTGGTATCAGCATATTGGAAATCTGAGGACTTATATTTTTTCTGATATTTTGAAGAGAGTTTTGAGATATAATAGTTATAATGTTAAACATGTTATGAATGTAACTGATGTAGGACATTTAACAAGTGATGCAGATACTGGAGAAGATAAAATGGAAAAAGCAGTAATGAGGGAGGGAAAAAATGCGCAGGATATTGCAAATTGTTACTGGAAAATTTTTAGAGAAGATTTTAAGAAATTAAATATTATTGAACCGGATATCTGGTGCAAGGCGACTGAACATATAAAAGAGCAAATTGAATTAATTAAAAAATTAGAAAAGAAAGGTTATACTTACAAAACTTCTGACGGAATTTATTTTGATTCAAGTAAATTTAAAGATTATGGAAAATTTGCAAGATTAAAAATTGAAGGTTTAAAGGCAGGGAAAAGAATTGCTGTTGGTGAAAAAAAGAATAAAACAGATTTTGCTTTGTGGAAATTTTCTGGGAAGCCTGGATTAAGACAACAGGAATGGAAATCTCCATGGGGAATTGGATTTCCAGGTTGGCACATTGAATGTTCTACAATGAGTATGAAATATTTAGGAGAAACTTTTGATATTCATACTGGTGGGGAAGACCATATACCTGTTCATCATACAAATGAGATTGCTCAATCAGAAGCTGCAACAGGAAAAAAATTTGTCAATTACTGGCTTCATGGAGCTTTTCTTACATTCAAAGGGGAAAAAGTAAGTAAGAGTAAAGGAGGATTGTATACCATTTCTGAATTAGAAAAAAAAGATTTTGAGCCTTTAGTATTTAGATATATGTGTCTTACAACAAATTATAGAAAGCCATTAAATTTTTCTTTGGAAATTCTGAAGTCAGCACAAAATTCTTATGAAAGATTAAAAAATATAATTTTAAAGATAAAAAAGAGCAAGCAGAAAAAAAATAAGAAAAATATTGTAACAGCAAAGAAACAATTTTTAGAAATAATTAATGATGATTTAAATTCGCCAAAGGCACTTGCATTTATGTGGGAAATTTTACGAGAAGACAAATTAAATAATGCAGAAAAATATGAACTTGCTATTTATTTTGACAGAGTTTTTGGATTGGATTTGGGTAAAGAAGAATATAAAAAAGAAAGAATTAAAACAAAAGGGAAAATTTACAATATCTATTTACACGAATCTATAGGTCTCAAAGATAATCTTAGAATTACTATGATTAATGACTTAGTAATAAAGAGAGAAAAAGCAAGAAAAGAAAAAGATTGGAAAAAATCTGATGAGTTAAGAGATAAAATTAATAAACTTGGATTTATTTTAAGTGATACTAAAAAAGGTGTTGAGATTAGAAAAAAATAAGAGAAGAAATTTTTGTTTAAAATAAAATGGTGAATGAAGCATACAAATATAAGAGTTTTATAAATTTAAAATATCGTCCTAAAAAAACAGACCTTGTCCTGCAATTCAGAGTTTTTCCTTCAAAGGAGTTTAATATTAAAGAGGCCGCTAGCATGGTTGCAGGAGAATCCAGTGTTGGGACATGGACAGATGTAAAAACAATGAATAAAGAAATTGGCAAGACTCTTAGTCCAAAAGTTTTTTCAATTAGTTCGAAAAAGAATAGAATAAAGATTGCATATCCTATTGAACTTTTTGAATTAGGAAATTTGCCAAATATTTTGTCCAGTGTTGGAGGAAATGTTTATGGGATGAAATCTGTGGAAGGATTATTTTGGGAAGATGTTAATATTCCTGAGAGAATGTTAAAGAGTTTCAAGGGACCGAGATTTGGAATTTCTGGAGTGAGAAAATATTTGAAAGTTTATGACAGGCCTTTGGTAGGAACAATTGTGAAACCAAAAGTTGGATTGACTTCAGAACAACATGCAGATATTGCATATTATTCGTGGTTAGGTGGTTGTGATATTGTTAAGGATGATGAAAATCTTGGAAGCCAGAGTTTTAATAATTTTTACAAGAGAATTAAATTAACTTTGAAAGCTATGAGAATGGCTGAGAAAAAAACCGGTGAGAGAAAAGTTTATCTTGCGAATTGCACAGCAGAAACAGAAGAGATGAAAAAAAGAATTAAGTTTGTCGAGGATAATGGTGGGAATTATATTATGCTTGATATTTTGACTTTGGGCTGGGCAGCTCTTCAGACAGCAAGGAATTTTACAAAACTTCCGATTCATGCGCATCGTGCAGGGCATGCAATGTTTGACAGGATTGAGAATAAAGACAAAAAAGGATTTGGAATGGGTATGGAAGTAATTGCGCAACTTGCGAGAATGGTGGGAGTTGATACTTTGCATATAGGAACTGCTTATGGAAAAATGTCAGGAAGCAAGGATGAGGTTTTGCATATTGAAGAAGAAATGGAAAGAAGATTTACAAAGGAAACAAAAAATTATCTTGACCAAAAATGGTATAATGTGAAGCCTGTTTTTGGTGTTGCGTCAGGAGGAGTTTATCCTGGAATTGTTCCTGAGATAATGGGTTTTATGGGGAAAGATATTGTGCTTCAGGCAGGTGGAGGAATTCATGGTCATCCATTTGGAACAGAAGCAGGAGCACGGGCAATGAGACAGGCAGTTGATGCAACTTTGAAAAAGATTTCTTTGAAAAAATATGCAAAAACTCATGTTGAACTTGAAGAGGCTTTGGAAAAATGGAAAGAATGAAATATAGAAAAGCTATTTTTATTGTTATTTATGCAAGAGAAAAAAATAAGATTTATTATTTAATTCTGAAAAGAAAACTTCATTGGAAAGGTTGGGAATTTCCAAAAGGGGGAGTTAAATTTCTTGAAACAAAAAGGAGTGCGGTGAAAAGAGAACTTAAAGAAGAAACTGGTTTAGATATTTTAAAAATGAGAAAGTTTAATATTTCTGGAAAATATAAATATAACAAAATTTATCGAGATAGACCAGGAATTATTGGACAAACTTTTTCATTATATGCTGTTGAAGTTAAAAAAAGAAAAATAAAATTAGACAAAGAAGAACATTCTGATTACAAATGGCTGGAATTTGAAAAAGCGATTAAAGAATTGAAATGGCCGAATCAAAAGAAATGTTTAGCAATTGTGCATGGTTGGTTAATGAAATGATAATTAAAAAAGCAAGAAAAGAGGATT
>CAYPBD010000032.1:0-5427 GCA_964408905.1 Candidatus Woesearchaeota archaeon | reverse complement strand
TCTTTAAAATCCATATCTTCAGATGCTTTCATAAAAGGAATCTCCACTTTCAAAATATTAACTTTCTCAAAAAGTTCAGGGTAAAATTTAAACAAACTTTCAGGAGTATCCAACCAATCAACCCCTCCTTTTCGAGGATTCAAACGCGCAGCAATTGTCCCACCTGTAATAATCATTGCAATATTTGGTTTCTTTGAATCTTTCTTAATATTAATTTCTGTCTTAACTTCCTTCGCCTTCTTCAAAACTTTAATCTGCAAAATATCTTTCCTGCTAAAACCAATATTATATCCATTATCTAATTTCAAAAGAACAATTCCTTTTTCAGTTTCAGGACCCTCTAATAAAATTCCTTCATAAATCAACTTCATTAAATGAATTTCTACATAATCCCCAGGTTTAGCATTTGTTTTTTTCATCTTAAAAGAAACTTTAAAAGATATAAAAACTTTTAGGGAAAATGAAAAAAAGGTTGGCATCAAATATCTGGAAATTATTTTTATTCCACCTCACACAAAGAAGAAATTATATTGCAATTTTATCCATTTTCTTTCTAAGTCTTCCAGATACTAATGCAAAACAAATTGGATTTTATATGGCTGCAGGACATATTGCTTCATTTATTTTAGAAGTTCCATCTGGATATCTTTCAGATAAGATAGGACATAAACAAACATTAATTATTTCTAAAATTTGTTTAATATTATCTACTTTTGCATTTATATTTGCAAAATCGCTTTTCTTATTTATAATAGGTTCAATATTAATGTCATCTGCAAATGCATTTGCTTCAGGAACAAATAGTGCATTCTTGCATAACACATTAATAGGATTAAAAAAAGAAAAAAAATATTCAAAAATAGCAAGCAAACAATCAGGAGGGGCTTCATTAATCAGTGGAATATTAATGTTATTATTACCAATGTTAGCAGGAATCTCTATAACTCTTCCATTAAAAATAAATCTTATTTTTGATGTATTTGGTCTTTTTATTGCAATTTCCTTTATTTCCCCAAATCAAAAATATAAAGCAGAAAAAGAAGAACCAATTTCTCTGCTTGAAAACTTAAAAAGATGGAAAGGAACCGGTTTTTACGTGACCTCTATTTTCACAGGAATATTATTTGGTTCAATGTTTGCAATAAGTGGATATAGAGAGCCTTTTCTTCAAAGCTTAGGATTTCCAATTGTATTTATTGGAAGTGTAATGGCATTGTCAAGATTTTTCTGGTTCATCGGAAGTAACTTTATTCATAAAATAGAAGAAAAGAAAAAAATAAAAAAGATGTTCAAAATAGAAATATTTCTTTTTCCAATAATATTCATAATTGTATCAATACTAAAAAATCCTTATGTATCTGGATTTATTTTTGCATTATTCTTTGGATATTTTTGGTCAAGGAGCGAAATAATAAATAAATATTATTTAGACAAATTTTGTTTAAATAAAAATTATAAAGCAACTATGCTTTCAATAAAAAATCAAATTTATACAATATTTCAATTCACTTTTACTTTTGGTATAGGATTTTTAATGATAATTTCTTATCAAAAAGGATTTCTAATTTCAGGAATTGTTTTATTTGTATTATTATTTATTTCTTATCTTTTTATAAGAAAGAAAATAGAATAAATTTATTATTAAAATGGGTCTAAAGGGAGTCGAACCCCTATTACTTGGTCCGAAGCCAAGCGTCCTATCCATTAGACTATAGACCCAAAAAAATAAATAAAGTTAGGTTTTTATATGTTAATATATTCAAAATAAATATGCCATTACAAAAACACCACAAAATAATTATTGGAGGATTCAGCACAATTATAATTATTTTTATGATTACTACAGGAGTTCTTATTTATGTTCTCTTTGTAAAACAAGACTTTCAATATAATTCATTAAGCAAACAAATAGAAAATTTACAGACAGACACTCAAATCAAACTAAATGAATTAACAACATCCATTATCCAAACAGAAAAAGAATTAAATTCTCTTGGTTCCCAAATTGGTTCAATAGATAAAGAAATTGATTTCTTAAAGGCATCTGCAGGAGAAGATTTTTCAGGAATAATTGAAGATGTAATAAAATCAGTTGTTACAATAAGAACAGATATAAGTCAAGGCACAGGTTTTATCATAAATAAAAATGGTTATGTAGTAACAAATTATCATGTAATGAAAGATGCCCAATCAGCAGGAATTTTTACTTATGATGGAAATATACATGAGGTAAATTTTATAGGATATAATGAAAATCTTGATATAGCATTATTAAAAATAGAGGGCACTTATAATTCATTAACTTTAGCAGATTCAGATAATGCACAAATAGGAGAAAAAGTAATTGCTATTGGAAACCCTTTAGGAATTCAATTTTCTGTATCAGAAGGAATTATTTCAAACTTACATCAGGAAGGTCCTTCAGGAATAAAAGCTTATATCCAAACAGATGCTGCTCTAAATCCAGGAAATTCAGGAGGACCCTTAATCAATAAAAAAGGTGAAGTAATAGGCATTAATAATTTCAAAATAAGCGGAACCGAAGGAATTGGGTTTGCTTTAGAATCAAATCAAATAAAAGAGACAGTAAATGAAATTTCTTCAGAAGTTATAGGAGAAGATTTAATATGACAAAACAAAAAGGAATAACAGCAAAAAAAGAAAAAAATTTTAGTGAATGGTTTACTCAAATAGTCCAGAGAACAAAACTTGCTGATTTGAGAAGTAATGTAAAAGGATGTCTTGTTTTTCAACCTTGGTCTGTTTTATCAATGGAAAAAATGTATAAAATTCTAGAAGAAAATTTACAAAGAAAAGGACATAAACCTTATTGGTTTCCAACATTAATTCCAGAAGAAAATCTAAAAAAAGAAAGTGAACACATAGGAGGATTTACTCCTGAAGTATTTTGGGTTACCCATGGAGGAAAGAAAAAATTTGAAGAAAAATTTGCTCTTAGACCTACATCTGAAACAATAATATATTCTATGTTCAGCAAATGGATAAGAAGTTATAATGATTTACCATTCAAAACATATCAAAGAGCTAATGTTTTTAGATATGAAACAAAAGCAACACGCCCCTTTTTAAGAAGCAGAGAATTTTATTGGATTGAAAGACATTCAGCACATTCTACAGAAAATGACGCATTTAATCAAGTTAAAGAAGATATGCAAACAACTAAAGAAGTTTTACATAATATTTTTGGAATTCCTTTCATATTTTTTGAAAGACCTGCATGGGATAAATTCCCTGGAGCATACAGAACTTTTGCAGCAGATGCATTAAATCCCGACGGAAAAGTCATTCAACAACCATCAACACACATCATCTCACAAAAATTTTCAAAAGCATTTGATGTAAAATTCAAAGATAAAGATGGAAAAGAAAAATTAGCATGGATAACCTGCTATGGTCCTGCAATCTCAAGAATTTTCGCAAGTATTATAATAACACATGGAGATGACAAAGGCCTAAAATTTCCATGGGAAATTGCACCAATTAATATAGTAATAGTTCCAATAAATCAAGATGACAAAAAAATAAAAAATAAAGCAGAAAAATTAAAAAAACAATTACAAAAATTAACATCTGTCAAAATAGATTATTCTGACAAACGACCAGGAGAAAAATTCAATTATTGGGAAATGAAAGGAATTCCAATAAGAATAGATTTAGGATTAAAAGATTTACAAAATAAAAAAATAACTTTATTTAGAAGAGATTTGGATAAAAAAATAATTATTCCTGAAAAAGAAATTGTTAAAGAAATAAAAAAAATATCTAAAGAATTCACACAAAATCTAATAAAAAAAGCAGATAAAGTTTTTGAAGGAAGAATAAAAAATGCATCAAACTTAAAAGAAATAAAAAAAATTATAAAACAAGGGGGAATTGCACGAGTTGAATTCTGCTCCATTGATAAAGAAGGAGAAAGATGTGCAGAAAAGATAGAAAAAGAAGTTGGCGCAGAAGTCCGAGGAACAAAATTAGATGAAAAGAAAAAATCTTCAGGAAAATGTGCAATCTGCGGAAAAAAAGCAAACCATATCGTTTATATCGCTAAAGCATATTAACAAATACAATTTTCAAAATCCATATTTTTTTAGACTATTCCTCATCCATTCCTGTAAGAGAATTCAAATCCTCTTCTAATCTCAAGGTAGTTTCAATTAACAAACTAAGTTCTCTTTCTACAGCAACTTTTTCATTCATTTCTTTTTGATGTTTCATCTGAAACAATTCAACTTAATTCTTAGCCCCTAAATTAATATAAGAAAAATTCAACTTAATCCAGGACATCACTGAATTAAATTGATAGTGGTTTAATTAAAGTATAGACTAAGCCACATCCCTTAAAATTCCAAGATATACAGTTTAGTCTCTTTTGCATAAAAAATGAAATAAATTTCTCTTTTTATATTTTTCTATAGAATCCTACATATTTCTCATATTTTCTTTAAATTTCTCTATATCTTGTATTCTAATCCTTGCTCCAACAGCATCTTCATGCCCGCCACCACTAGCACCTTCAAGATTATAAATAGCATTCAAAACCCTATCTCTAATATTTTTTCCTCTAATAGAAATATTTGCTTTGACTCCTGAAAGATAAATAACAACAATTATTTTCTCAGGAAATAAATAACTCAACTCATTTGATAAATCACTGCTCATACTTGTATCTCCAGAATATTGAAAAAATAAAAATTTATCTTGTTTTTCTGCAATAAATTTTGCTTTTTGTAAAATTTTCTGATATTTTATATTAAGATAATTAAATCTATGATGCATGGTATAATTTTTTCCAGTTTCTTCAAGAACATCATAAGGAGTCTCTACTTTCATTAGAAATTTTAACATATTTACAACATTTGTAATTCTGTCTTTCAAAGCAAAACCAAAAATCCTAGCAATTTTCCCTATCTGTGATTTATAAAAAATATCAAAAGCATTTTCTGAATCAATAGCCAAATCAGGATAATTCTTCCTAAACTCAGAGTAAAAATCAGGAACAAATTTATCTGAAATACTTCCTGCAACAGCAATCCATAAATCTTTTTCATTATCAGCTATTTGATAACAAAGAGTTGTAACAGGTTCATTAGTTTTATTTTTATTAAAAAGAGGATTATAATAATAGATAAATTTCGGAATATCTTTTTTATCAATCTCATGATGGTCAATCCAAACAACAGGAATATTAATTTTCCTTATCTCCTCCAAAAACTCTTTAGAAACAAGAGGCTTATCTAAAATAAAAATATAATCTGCTTTTAATTCAGTAACTTTTCTAAGATAATCTACTGTTAATTCAGGAAAAGATTTTATCGGAACTCCTTTTCCTCTTCCAATATACCTTTGCAATAAAAGAAAACTACAAAGTCCATCAGGGTCATTATCAAAAAGAAACAAAGGATTCTGTGC
>CAYPBD010000031.1:0-5702 GCA_964408905.1 Candidatus Woesearchaeota archaeon | reverse complement strand
GAATCAATTAATTTTTTAAATTCTTGAAATTTTTCTGCAGGAATTCTTAAACCTTTTTTTGTTGGTCCTGTATATTTATCACTTGAAACAAATTCTCTGATATCAACACCAACTTTACCATTATATTCTCTCACTCCAATAACAATCTCAGTAGTTGTTCCTTGAAATTCCCCTTTGTTTATTTTTCCAATATCTTTTTCCATGTAAATTTTTAAGAAAATAGTTATTTAAATGTTTGTATGATTTAATCCTTCATCTCAATTTTTATATTAACATTCTTTGGAATCTGCATTCTCATTATATGATGAAGAATTTTTTCATTTGCTGGTAAATCAATTAATCTTTTATGAATTCTCATTTCATATCTGTCAAATGTTGCTGTTCCATCTCCACAAGGAGATTTTCTTGTTGTTACTTTAAGTTTTTTTGTTGGCAGCGGCACTGGTCCACTAATTGTTATTCCTGATTTTTTTGCAATATCTTTAATAGATTCACAAATATTATTAAGCATTTTAATATCTGTGCTATTGAGTTTAATTCTTACTTTTGGCATGTTATTTCTACTAAAGATTGATTTAAAAAGTTTTCCAGAGTATTTATTTGTTGTAATCTGATAAATTATCCAAAAACCTTTTTATAGTATAATTTTTTAGTATCATAGAGGTGAAATATGGAGATATTTATTCAACTGGCAATTATTCTTTTTACAGCATTTATTATATCATATATTGTGCAAGCATTTAAGCAACCGGTTATTATTGGGTATATAATTGCAGGAATTATTATCGGTCCTTTTATTATTGGTTTTGGAGCTTCTCATGAGATTATAGAGATTTTCTCAAAGTTTGGGATTGCTTTTTTGCTTTTTATTGTTGGGTTGCACTTGAATCCTAAAGTTATAAAAGAAATTGGGATTTCTTCTTTGTTAATTGGTTTGGTTCAAATAGTTTTAACTTTTGGTTTGGGATTTTTAATTTCTATTGGTTTTTTTGGGTTTAATGTTATTACTTCTTTGTATATTGGAATTGCTCTTGCATTTAGCAGTACAATTATTATAATGAAATTACTTTCAGATAAAAAACATCTTGATGCTCTTTATGGAAAAATTTCTATTGGAATTTTAATTATTCAGGATTTGGTTGCAATTGCTGTTTTGATGTTTATTTCTTCTTCAGCTAATGGAGCAGATGTTGGTTCGCTTGCATTAAGAGGGTTGTTAGGAGGAGCAGGATTAATTGTAGCTTCATTGTTGATTGGTTTTCTTCTTCTTCCAAAAATAACAAAAAGTATTGCTAAATCTCAGGAATTGTTGTTTTTATTTTCTATTTGTTGGTGTTTTGTAATTGCAGCTTTGTTTCATTATTTTGGTTTTTCAATTGAGATTGGTGCATTAGTTGCAGGAATTGCTTTATCTGTTTCTCCATACAGCGTAGAGATAACTTCTAAGATAAGACCTTTGAGAGATTTTTTCTTGATACTTTTCTTTATAATTTTAGGGTTGAATATTCAGATTTCAAATATTGGTTCTATAGTTGTTAATGCACTTATTCTTTCTGCAGCGATTTTAATATTTAAGCCTTTAATTTTAATGACATTTATGGCAATTTTTAGATATACAAAGAGAACTAATTTTTTGGTTGGAACTACTCTCGCTCAAATTTCTGAATTTTCTTTGATTATTCTTACTTTGGGTGTTGCAATGGGACACATTTCAGCAGAGATTTTATCTACATTAACTTTAGCAGGAATTATCACAATTACTTTGTCAACTTATATGATTATTTATTCTAATTCTTTTTATAAAAAAATGTCAAGTATTATTTCTATTTTTGAAAGAAAGAATTTGAAAAGAGAACAGAAAGTAAAGAAGAAATATGATGCAATTTTATTTGGTTATAATCGTATTGGTTTTAGTATTTTGAAATCTTTTAAGAAACTTAGACAAAAGTATCTTGTTGTTGACTTTGATCCTGATGTGGTTGCTGATTTGTCTAAATTAAGGATTCCGTGTCTTTATGGTGATGCTTTTGATTCAGAATTATTAGCTGAGTTACCTTTGGATAAAATAAAACTGGCTGTGTCTACGATTCCTGATTTTGAGACAAATATTCTTTTGATTGAATCAATAAGAATGGTTAATCCTCATGCAGTAATTATTGTGAGAGCACATCAAATTAAGGAGGCTTTGAATCTTTACAAGGAAGGGGCTACATATGTTTTGACACCTCATTTTTTAGGAGGAGAATATATTGCAAAGATGATTAGAACTTTAAAGACAAGAAGGGAGTATAAAAATGAAAAGAAGAAGCATATTGAGATGTTAACAGAAAGAGTAGAGAAAGGTCAGGAACACCCTCATGTTGAGAGAAATTGATATTTCATATCAATAATTCTTTTAAAGGCAATAAAATTAAATTGGCTATGAGTCAATTAATAAGAAAAGTTAATGGAGGATATGAAATAATAATATTTGAAAATATTTCTGAAGAAGGAGAAATTATTCCAAAGGATAAATTAAGGTGTTGTAAAAATTATTGGGAAGATTTTCCAAATAATTCTATTTCAAGAATAGTCCTTCAAGCAGGAATAAAGGAAGCAGAAGTAGATAATGAATTTCAATTATATGAAGAAGCATCGCAATATGCTAATAGTAACGGAGCTTCTTTTTTTGAGTTAAAAGTTGAACATAGCGCTGCTCAAAGTGGGAATAGCAAACCTCAGCAATATAGTGTTTTTGCTGGAGCTAGAATAAAATTATATAATTCGTGTTAATAGATTATTCTTCATCTTTATGAGTTTCTTCTATTCCAAGAAGTGAGAAGATAAAATCAAAAAATCTTAGGATTATTTCAAGAATAATTATGAATATTAAATAGTGAAGAATATTTCCAAAAAATTGTGGGATTGCACTGAATTGTGTGAAGATTCTTTCAACATTAAAAAATCCTGGAGTGAGAATTGCAACTGCTAATAAAGTGAATGGTAAAAGTTTTGCTATATCTTTGGATAAATCTTCTTTGTAATAAGAGGTCATTCTTATTGCTGCGACTACTGTTGCAGAGATAATTAAAATGTTAGTAACATCTAATTCTTCTGTTAAGAATATTAAAAATAAAGTAAATATTATAAACCAAAAGAAGATTAAAAATGGCAAGACCACTATATATTCTATGAAATAAAAAATTCCTGCAACAAATTTTGCTAATCCCGGATGAGAAGATTTATTATATTTATTGAGATCTAAACCAAGGATGTTTTTCTTTGCGATAAATTTGTAAAATCTCCATACGAAAATAGAATACACAACTATTAATAATACAAGAATTAAAAAGTTAAAAAAATCACCTGCGAATTGAGGCAAATTTGAAATAGTTTCCTGATAGATTTTAAATAATTCTAATCCAAGATTTGTCACCTCTGCCATAGAGTTTTTAAGAATTATTATTTTTTAAATACTTCGTAATAACCTTTAAATATAACTTTTTATTGTTTTTATTATGATTGATATAAAAGATTTGAGAGAGCGACCAAAAGTTTATAGTCAGAATATAAGAAAAAAAGGAAAATCTGATTTAATTGTAAAAGAAGTTTTGAAAATTGATGAAGAGTGGAGAGAATTGAAAAAAAAAGCAGATGATTTGAGAGCAGAAAGAAATAAAATTTCTAAGGAAATTAATGAAGCTAAGAAACAGAAGAAAAATGTTTCAGCTCTTTTGAAACAAGCAAAACAGATTCCAGAGAAGCTTAAAAAAAATGAAGAGAAAGAAAAAAAACTTTATGAAAAGTTGCAAAAGAAATTGTATGAAATTCCAAATTTGATGCATAAGGATGTTCCAATTGGAAAAGATGATTCTGAGAATGTTGTTAGGAGAAAAGTTGGCAAGATTCCAAAGTTTTCATTTAATGTGAAGAATCATGTTGAATTATTAGAAAAATTAGATTTAGTTGATTTTGATGCTTCTGCAAAAGTTGCAGGCAATGGTTTTTATTATTTAAAAGAAGATTTAGCTTTGTTGAATAGGGCATTGATTAATTTTGCAATTGATTTTATGAAGAAGAAGGGTTATCTTTATATTGAGCCACCATTGATGATGAGAAAAAGAGTTGCTATGGCAAAAGGGGATTTTGAAGCTTTTGAAAGTGCTTTGTATAAAGTTGATGGTGAAGATTTGTATATGATTCCAACTGCAGAGGATGCAATTCTTGGTATGTTATCTGATAAAGTAATTAAGGAAGAAAAATTACCATTGAAATTTTTTGGTTACTCAATGTGTTTTAGAAAAGAAATTGGTTCACATGGTATTAATGAGAAGGGGCTTTGGAGAACTCATCAGTTTAATAAAGTTGAGCAGTTTATTTTTTGCAGACCTGAAGATTCATGGAAATATTATGATGAATTAAAAAAGAATTCTGATGAATTGCTTAAAGCATTGGGTTTAACTTATCAATGGCTTGAGTGCTGCACTGGAGATTTGGGAGACTGGAAGGCAAAGAGTGAGGACTTTGAAGTTTATCGTCCTACTACAAAAAAATATGAAGAGTTAGGTTCTTTATCTAATTGTACTGATTATCAGGCAAGGGATTTGAATATTCGTGGAATTAATAGAAAAGGAGAGAGATATGTTCTTCATACTTTGAATAATACTGCTTTGGCAACTTCAAGAGCGATGGTAGCGATTATTGAAAATTATCAGCAAAAAGATGGAACAATAAAAGTTCCAAAAGTTTTGATTCCTTATATGAATGGAAAAAAGGTGATTGGTAATGAAAAAAAGAAAAAATAGAAACTGTAAAATTTTTTTATGGAATTGGAGAAATTTTGTTATTTCTGCAATTATTTTTATTTTTATTTTTTTCTATAGGCATAGAGGAATTAAAATTCTTTTTGAACCTCTGGGTTTGTATCCTTTTATTTATTATTTCTTTTTGATTGGAATCCCTCTTTATTTATTGATTACTCTTGTTTATACTTTTGCTATTAAGAAGATAAGATTTAAGAAATCAAAAAAGACAAATTTCTTTTTATTGAGTTGGAAAAAAACAGGAATTGCTTTGATAGCTTTTGTAATTGCAGTTGTTATTCATAATTTAGCTTATGCTTTTTTTCTAGGAATTTTAGGAATAGAATTTGAAGAACCTGTGTTTTTTCTTTTTGCAACTATTGGAATTCCTCTTTATTTTTTAATTTCAATTATTTATACATTAATTAAAAAATTGAGGAAAAGAAAATGAAGAATTGGACAATTGGGGCTGTTGCTGGAGGTCTTGCTGGAATAACTGGAGCTTGGCTGGCAAGTGAAACTGATTTTAGTTTGTTGTTGATTGTTTTTATTGGGGCTATAATTGGGCTTGTTATTGGAATGATTCCTAAGTTTGTAAAAAAGAAAAAATAGGAGGTGAAAATGGTAAAGTATGGGAAAGGTGCTAAGAAAAGTGTTAAGAGTGCTATGCATAAAATGAAGAAAGGGAAACTTATTAGTGGAAGAAGTGGGAAAAAAGTTATGAGTAAACAACAAGCAATTGCAATTGGATTGTCTGAAGCAAGAAAGAAAGGTGCAAAAGTTCCTAAGATTAAAAAGAAATAGTGAATTAGAAATCTTTAAAAGTAATTTTGTGTAATAGATTTTAAGCCTACGTGGTCTAACGGCTATGACATGTCCCTGTCGCGGACATAACCCGGGTTCGACTCCCGGCGTGGGCGT
>CAYPBD010000030.1:0-5946 GCA_964408905.1 Candidatus Woesearchaeota archaeon | reverse complement strand
TAGGTAATTTACCTTTTAGTGTTGATGAAGAAGGGTTAAAAAAACTTTTTGCAGTGTATAATCCTGAAGAAGTTACTCTTATCATAAACAAGTTTTCAAACCGGTCTAAAGGTTTCGGCTTTGTAACAATTGCAGATGAAGAAACTGCTAAGAAAGCATTAGCTGAGATGAATGACAAAGAAGTTGAAGGCAGAAAACTAAAAGTTAATGAAGCAAGACCAATGGAAGAAAGACCCCCAAGAAGAAATTTTCAACGAAGAAGATTCTAATAAATTTATAATGTTAGGGTGGTTCGTCTTTTTCCATTTTTCTCTTTTTATTTATTTTATTATGCTGGAAACAAATTATTTGTTTCCAGTGAAGCTGATAGAGGTTATTTTATATATTCTTGTATAAAAATTTCTTTATAAACAAACAGAAATAAAGATATAGAATAATCCTATATTTTTCTATAATATAAAACTTTAAATAAGTCTGACAAATTCCAATTCTATGCTGTTTTACAATTTAATTGTAGAAAATAAAGAATTATTGAAAATAATTTATGCTTTAATAATAACTATAATTTGTTTTTTTATAGTAATCAAAACAAACAAACTCTTTAAGATTAGCTCACATCAGGGAATTAGATACCTGAGAAATGCTTTTTTATTCTATGGGATGGCTTTTATTGTAAGATATTTTTTTGGAGTATTGCATTTTCACAATTCTTTAGGAAATATTTATAGTTTTTTAATAAAAGTTTTTTTTGAATCTTTTATTATTATGGCAGGATTTTTTTTACTTTATAGCCTTTTATGGAAAAAATTAAGGTCTAAAGCAAATTTTAGTTCTTTGTTTAATAAAGAAATAGCTCTTTTCTATGGAATGACTTTTGTATTTGTTTTCTTAGATTTTATCTGGCATACAGGTGCTTTTATGTTTATTTCTCAGATAATTCTTTTTTTATGTGCTTTAATTATAAGTTTTACAAATTATAAAAATAATGGAAAAAGACACAAATTCCTTAAATTTTATTTTATGGCAATGTTATTGAGTTTTACTGCATGGATATTAAATGCTCTTGCAGCATTATATTTTGATTGGGATAAAGGAATTATGATGGGTATTTATGGTATTAATGTAATTTTTTTCTTGCTATTTTTATATGGCATAATTAAAGTAACAAAAATAAAATGACAAAAAAACGAGAAAGGCTGGAGGTTATTAGAGATATTTTGAATTCAATAAAAGAAAAACGTAAGATAAAACCAACTCGGTTGTTGTATTCATCAAATCTTTCACCTCAAATGTTTAAGACATATATTAATGAATTAATTTCAAAAGGTTTTATTAATTTGGATATTGATAAAAAAGAAAAGAAAACTTTTTCTTTAACAAAAAAAGGTTTTGAATTTTTAAGTGAATATAGGGTTATTGAAAATTTCATTGAAAATTTTGGTTTGTAGGAAATATTAAAAATAAAACTTTCTTATACAACTTATGAAAAAGAAAATAGATTTTAAAGTTCTAATTATTAGTTTAATAATTGTTTATTCAGTTGCACTTCTTGGAAGTTTATTCACTTCTCAAAATGTAAATACAGATTGGTATCAATCAGTTCAACCTTCAATCACTCCTCCGAGTTTTGTCTTTCCAATTGTCTGGAATATTTTATTTTTTCTAATTGCTTTATCATTATATTTTGTATGGATTAAATCAAATAAAAAACAAAAGAAAAAAATTGCAATAGTATTTGCAATAAACTTTTTCTTAAATATCTTATGGAGCATTTTCTTTTTTACAATGAAAAATCCCACCCTCTCATTTTATGAACTCACTTTATTATGGAGTTCAATTTTATTAATGATTTTTACAACCTGGAAAATAAACAAAATTTCTTCCTGCCTATTAATCCCTTATTTTCTCTGGGTAAGCTTTGCAGGAGTTTTAAATTACTTAATTGCATTTTAGTAAGGTTTAAAATATTTCAATTCTATTGTTTCATATTATAAAGGAGGTTGACAATGAAAAAAGTAATAGAACTTATTGCTTGGATTTTGGTAATAATTGGAGCATTGAATTGGGGACTTGTAGGAGTTTTTAATTTTGACTTAGTTGAGATGTTACTTGGAGAAGCAACAATTTTTTCAAGGGCTGTTTATATCTTAGTTGGTGTATCTGCAATTCTATTAATCATTTTCAAATTAATGGGAATGAAAAATATGTCAGGTGCTGCTGAAATGAAAAAGATGCCAGAAACTGCTCAATAAATAGATAGTTTTTTATTTTAAATTTATTTTCTTGATTTATGATAGAAATAATTATTGCAGGAATTATTTTCTTAATTGGTTTAATTATTGCTTACTGGATTGGTTATAAATTTGGTGCTTTTAAGAAAAATAAATATTGGGAAGCAGAATTGCCTGGTCATAGAAAAGATGCAATTTTAAAATCCCGTGCAGTTTTGGGAGGACATTTTTCAGAACAATTAGCACCTTATCTACCTGATTTTGAATATCTTCCGACAGAATGCAGATTTGTCGGAAAACCAATTGACTTTATTGTATTCAAAGGAATGGATGAAAAAAATATTAATGAAGTTGTATTTGTTGAGATAAAAAGTGGAAAAGCAAAACTTTCTTCGTCTGAAAGAAAATTAAGAGATGCCATCAAAAATAAAAAAGTTAAATGGGTTGAATACAGAATTCCTAAAGATTTAACAGATAAAGGAGATATTGAAGATAATATTGAAGAGATTTTTGAGGATTAAACAAAAACCTTAGAAATCCATTCACCAATAAAATGAGTTGCAATAACAACTATTACAGCAATTAACACATGCTGTCCAATTACATTAATTGGTTTTTCTTTATTATTTTTCGCAATATAAAAACTAAAAATAGTTAACAGAAAAAATCCCCAGATTACACTGGCAATTATCGCGATATTTAATTCCAGAAATAAAATTGGAATCACAAAACTTAACGCAAAAATTAATTTAAAGAAAAAAGTTGAGAAAGTGCTTTCCCATGTTGCTCTTGTTTCTTTTTTTGTTGCTTCTTCTGAAATATGCATTCCCAAAGCATCTGAAAATGAGTCAGCAACAGCAATAATTAAAATTCCTCCAATCACGACCATTCGAGAATGAGTTCCGGAATTCAAACCTACAATCAAACCCAAAGTCGTAATAATTCCCGAAGTCAAACCAAAACCCAGCCCCTTTTTTACCGAGCGTTTCATAATAAACTAAAAGAACATATGTTTAAATATTTTGATAAATATCAAAATTTATGAAAAGAAAAATTAATTGGAAAGTTGTAATCTATTCAATAATTGCATTAGGATTTCTTGCATTGAGTTTCTTAGTTGATTGGCTATTTATTATCGGAGCTGTTATTTTTATGTTTCTAAATCAAAGAGAATTAATGAAAAAGAAAAAATAAAAATATACCTATTTCTTTACAAATCTTATCATTAAATATACTCCAGTCATAAGATGAAATAATCCCCAGAATATTGGATTTGTCATAAGTCCTAAGAAACTCCATGTATCTTTTAATCCTGCAGCCAAAAGATAAATCCAAGAAGAGATAAGAGAATAGATACGACATATGGAATATTTTTAGTTTTTTTCATTTTCACCTCCTTAATTTAATGCAAAATAAGTTTATAAATTTTTCAAATTATTTTTTAGATTTTTGAGTTTGTTTAGGATAAGTTAGTGCCAAATATATCAAAGATTTTCTCAGAACAAGGTTTCTTTTATTTGCTTGTGTAAAATATAAATCTCTTTGATTCATAAAATAATCAATAATATTTTTTTCTTTTTTTATCTCAGGATAACTATAATCTCCCTTTGCAAAATTTACCTGAAATTCTCTGTTACATTCTACACCAATTTTTAATCCTATTGGCTTACCTTTCAGATTAAATTTCGGAATTATTAATCTTTCTGCTTTACCTTCTAGAGTATAATAAGATAAATCAGAAATTGTCTTCTGAGGAACAATAATCAAATCAGTTCCATAAATTCCTTTAACCCATGTTTCTCCTTGGAAATATTCTTTAATATCCTTAAGATTGTTTAAATGTTTTTCTGAAATAATTTTATTAAGAGCCATTTCACCTCCTGTTTCCAATCCTAATCTTAATATTTGAGAATATTTTTTCATAAACTTTTCACTCTATAATTCTTTATAAGTATTTATTTAATAAAATTAATACTTTAGAAAATATTAAAAAAGCTGTTAACTTTAATTTTTAATGAAAAAGGAGATGATAGTTTTACTTTTATTAGGAATCTTTTTAATTCTTCCAATAATTTCTGCTCAAGAACAATCTCAAACTTATTCAGTTTTTGACAGATTTATTGATAATGTTAGGATGTTTTTTTCTTCTGGAGATACAAAAGTAATGTTGGCGTTGGAAATTAGAGAAAAAGAAGTGAGTTCTGCTATGGTGAATACAAGAAATGAAAATGATGAAGAAGCAGATAAAAATCTTAAAAATGCATGGGAAAAACTTCAAGTAATTCAGGAAAAAGTTTCTTTGGGAACTGCTGATGAAATAAAAGAAAATTCTTATGAGATTAGAAATAGAATAAAAGAGCAAGGAAATCTTTCAAAAGATTTTGAAGTCTATGTTTTGGAAGAAGAAAAAACAGGACTCACTGCAGAATGGGTGATTGAAATTAATGGGACAAAAGGACAGAATCTTACTAATGAAGAAGTTGTGAATGGAACTATAGGACAAACTAAAGTAGTTAAAATTGAAAAAAGAATTGATGAGATTGATACAGAAATTTCAGATTGGGTTGTTGAACATACTTATGCTGAAGGAACAACTGCAGGCGGAGAAGCAGGAGTTGTTGTAAAAGGCGGATTAGCCACAGTTGTTAAAAATGAAGTTGCTCAGGGAGATAATGGATTAAAACCAGAAGTTAAGACATCTGTTGCAGGACATAATGAAGTTGATGATGATGTGGCTCCAGGACCACAAGGAATTGTAGGGGACCAAGGCTATTCAGATGATGAAGGACATCATGGGGATGTGCCTAGTGATACTAGTGGAGCATCTGGTGAGGTTGATGAGGATTAAAATGAAAAAGGGAGTGATAATTGGGATTGTTATTGGAATTATTGTTTTAGGTAGTGTTGTGTTCTATATTTTAAATTCTGAAGAAAAAGAAATTTTCTGCCCAGATTATGATAATAATGAAGAAGAATGTTTATCTCATTTAGAATGTGAATGGGATTCTCAAGAAGATAATTGCGAACCAATTGGTATGATTGAAGAAGATGAAGGGGATATAGATGATGGGGGTGGAGAAGATAATCCTCTAGCGAGATTTGTATCTGAACTAGAAAAAGATTTACCAAATACCTCTTCTAATGAAATTTGTAAAAAACTTCCCTTAACAGAAGGATTAAGTGCAGAGGAGATAAATAGCTTAACAGCGGAAAATAGATATAATTGTCTAGCTGTTGTAAATAACAATCCTGAATTCTGTGAACTAATTGTAATAGATAATGAAGCAGATATACAAGGAAAAGATGGCAAAAATCTTTGTTTAGCTTATGCAAAAAAAGATATTTCTTATTGTAAAAAGATGAGTGATAATGAAGGTAAACATGATTGTTATTTTGGAATTTCTTTGATTAGTGGAGATATTGATGTCTGTGATAATATTGATTATGATGAAAACGACAGAGAATTATGTTATTGGTCTTTTGCAAATGCATTATATTGGGAAGGTAAATCAGATAAGATAACAACAGAACATTGTAATAAATTACCTGCTGGTTCGCAAAATAGAGATTCTTGTCTTGCAATGAAAGAAGGAGATGTTTCTCTTTGTAAGGGCGATTTTAATTGTTTAACATTATTTGAACAGCCAATGTCTTTTTGTGAAAACCAAGGAAAATCACTTAAATATTGTATTAGAGACAGAGCCATGACTAGTAA
>CAYPBD010000029.1:0-6821 GCA_964408905.1 Candidatus Woesearchaeota archaeon | reverse complement strand
CTTGTTCAACAGCATCATTTCCAGTTATACTTTCTCCAACAAATATTTTCAAATCAGGTTTACAAACTCTTGAAATTTTTTCTATTTCTTTTAAAAGATTTTTTGATGTGTGAATTCGTCCTGCTGTATCAATTAGAACACAATTAATTAAATTCTTTTTTGCATATTTTATTGCATCAAATCCGACAGAAGCAGGGTCAGAACCATATTCATGCGAAATAACTTTTATGCCAATTTTTTTACCATGTTCTTTTAATTGTTCTATTGAAGCTGCCCTAAAAGTATCTGCTGCAGCCATCACACATGAGATTCCTTTCTGTTTTAGAAAATCTGCAACTTTTGCTAAGCTTGTTGTTTTACCGCTTCCGTTTATTCCACAAAATAAAATTACATAGGGTTCTTTTGCCTGATCTGTCATTTTTTCTTTTATTTTTTCAGCAACATCAAAAGGTTCTATTAAAATTTCTCTAATTATTTTCTTAAAAGATTCTTTAATTTCTTCTTCAATTTCTTTTTTTAATAATTCTTTTCCAATTATGTCTTCTTTTAATTTTTCAATTATTTTTTCAGCAACTTCCAAAGCAACATTATTTTCTAAAAGTAGCATTTCAAGTTCTTCAGAATAGACATTAAATTCTTTTTCAGAAATCTTTATTTTATTTATTTTTGATTTTATTTTTTGAAAAAAAGATTTTGTTCCTGGTTTAGGTTCTTCTTTTTCTTTAATTTCTTCTTCTAATTTTTCTAAATCAGGTTCATATTTTTTCGCCCCTGTATTAAATTTCATAGGAACTTTTATTTCTTTTTGAGAAATCTCTTTTTTTACTTTCTCTGGAATTTCAATTGGCTCTTCTTCGGATTCTTCTTTTGCTTTTTTTGTAAAATTCTTTGTCCAGTTTTTTAATTTTTCTTTAAGTTTTGAAAACATCGTAAGACACCTATCGGTTTCTTGACGTTCAACTTCCCTTGCGAGGACACCAAGGTTTCCTTCGCTTAACCTTCCTTTAAGTTAGACTCAAGGTTGATTTGGGTCACGCCTGATTTTAGAAGTAATTAATTAGTTATTAAGTTTTTGTATATGGTCTTTTGCATTTATTCTTTTAGCTATTTCAGAAAAGTGTTTCCAGTAAATTGCTTGTTCTA
Source organism: Candidatus Woesearchaeota archaeon (assembly GCA_964408905.1). Classification (GTDB taxonomy): domain Archaea; phylum Nanobdellota; class Nanobdellia; order Pacearchaeales; family GW2011-AR1; genus CAYPBD01. Next base: position 5,678 of record CAYPBD010000029.1, on the reverse strand, counting down.
TTGCTAATGGAAGAGCTTTTGTTTTTGTAAATCCAACTTTTAGCAGTAATTTCCAGTAATATTTTCTTGCTTTTGAAATAATTCCAATTCTCCAAATACTTTTGAAAAATGCAGAAATCATTTCCCTTGAAAGATTTACTTTATTTTTTACTTTTGGTTTGTAATCCTTGAAAAAAGTGTTTAATCTTTTGAAATAATTTTTAGGGGAGTAAATTGTTGAGATTACTTTTTTATAACCTTCTGATAATGTTCTTAATCCCATTTTTGGAAGGAAATTTATGTCTCCGTCGGTGTTTTCTCCACTTGTATTTTTTAGTAATCTTTTTTCTTTTTTTAATCTATGCCATAATCTTGTTTTTGGGAGAGCTGTAAGAATTCCCACCATTGCAGTTCCAATTCCAACTTTTTGTATAAATTTTATTTGTGCGTCAAAAATTTTTGAAGTATCATTGTCAAAACCGACTATAAATCCCCCCATTACCTGCATTCCATTTTTATGAATTCTTTTTACAGATTCTACAAGGTCCATTTTTGTATTTTGATATTTTCCACATTCTTTCAGACTATCTAATGAAGGAGTTTCTATTCCTAAGAAAACTTTACTGAAGTTTGCCTTGCTCATCATTTGCATTAATTCATCATCTTCTGCTAAATCTAAAGAGGCTTCTGTTAAAAATTTAAAAGGATACTTGTTTTTTTTCTGCCATTCAATTAACTTTGAGAGCATTTTTTTTACTTTACTTTTGTTCCCAATAAAATTATCATCTACAATAAATATTGAACCTTTCCATCCTTTATCATAAAGAGATTGAATTTCATTTATTATTTGTTCTGGTGTTTTAGTTCTTGGAATTCTTCCATTCATAATTATTATATCACAGAATTCGCAATTATAAGGACAACCTCTTGAATATTGCACAAGCATAGTTGTATAATCTTTAAAATTTACAAGAGACCAATCTGGAATAGGTGTTTTTGTTATATCTGGTCTTTTTTTTGAAGTATAGATTTTTTTTGCTTTTCCTTTTTTAAAGTCTTCAAGAAAAGGGGGAAGGGTTATTTCTGCTTCATTTAAAATTAAATGGTCTATTTCAGAAAATTTTTTATGTTGGGTTGTAAATGCTGGTCCTCCAGCGATAATAGTTTTTCCAAATTTTTTACATCTTTTAATTATTTCTTTTGCACTTTTTTCCTGCACTAACATTGCACTAATTAATATTATATCTGCCCATTTTATATCTTCATCTTTAAATCTTGTAATATTTTCATCAATTAATTTTTTGTTCCAATTTTGTGGAAGCATAGAAGAAATAGTAAGAAGGCCTAAAGGAGGAAAAGCAGCCTTTTTTGAAATAAATTTTAGAGCGGATTTAAAACTCCAAAAAGTATCTGGATATTTGGGATAAACTAATAAAGCATTTGTCTTAAAATTATTTTTTGAATTATTCATGGTGAATGGACTTGATTAGGCTATTTATGTTTTTGCTTTATGGATATAAATTTTTATAAAGAATAATTTTATTGTATTAATATGAAACAAAAAATATCTTTTTTGAAAATTTTTAGTTCATTCGCTAAACAGGAGTTTATCAAATGAAAGGAATATTGGTGATTTTAGATGGTATGGGAGATTTACCAAATAAGCAACTTGGAGGAAAGACTCCTTTAGAGGCTGCAAATACTCCTAATATGGATTTTTTTGCTACACGAGGGGAAATAGGTTATATGTATCCTGTTAAACAGGGATTTGTTCCAGGTTCAGATGAAGCAATTATTTCTCTTTTTAGGAATGATTTAACTTCAAGTACAAGAGGACAATTAGAAGCCAGAGGAGCGGGGATAAATTTAACAAGAGGAGATCTTGCATTAAGAGTTAATTTTGCGACTATTGGTTCTTTTGAGAAAAAAGAACTTTTAGATAGAAGAGCTGGACGAACTTTAACAACTGCAGAAGCTAAAATTTTAGCGAAAGCATTAAATAAAATAAAACTTCCTTGTAAGTTTGTTTTTGAGCCTACTATTCAACATAGAGCAGCATTAGTTTTTAGAGGAGGTTTTTCAGATAATTTTCTTGGGAATGATCCTCATCCTTTTAAAGGAAGATTTAGATTGTGCAAAACATTAGATGATGATGAGAATTCACAATATACTGTGAATATTGTAAATGAATTTTTAGAAAAAGCATATGAAGTTCTTAATAATCATCCTATAAATGCAGAAAGAAGAAAAAAGGGATTATTTCCTGCTAATTATATTCTTGTAAGATGTCCTGGAATTGAAGCTCCTAAATTAAAACAATATAAAAAATGGGCTTCTCCAAGTTACATGCCAGTTGAGATGGGATTTTCGCAAGTCAGTGGAATGAAAGTTTTTTCTTTTGAATATCCTAAATTAAAAAAATTAGATGTTTATCGTAATTTATGGGATGGTTTGAAAAAAGCATGTAAGTTCAATATTAAGATTATAAAGAAAGTTTATAAAAAGTTTGATTATGCTTATGTTCATTTAAAAGAAACAGATGTAGCAGGGCATGATAATAAACCTTTTGAGAAGAAAGAGATGATTGAATATATTGATAAAACTTTTTTTAAGTTTTTAAGAAAATTTGCTCCACCTAATAAAATTAAAGTTGTAGTTACAGCAGACCACTCAACACCTTGCAAACTTAAAAGACATTCAGCAGACCCTGTTCCTGTTTTATTTTATAATGATTCTATTCCTAAAGAAAAGAAATTCTCTGAGAAAGAATGCAGAAAAGGGAGTTTAGGGGGATTTATTGGAAAAGAACTTTTAAAGAAAGTTGGATTCTTGAAATAGTTTATATTAAATTATAATAATTATTAAAAAGAATTTTATCTTTTTGTTTTGATGATAACTTATAATGATATTTATGAAGCATCAAGAAAAGAGAGATATTCTGAGCAATTACAAAAAATTCCTAAAAATTTTATTTTAGATTTTGCTAATTATTTAAAGGAAAAAAAAGAAATGGCTTCAAAAGAAGATGATGCTTTTTCTGATGTGATTATTAAAGCAAAAAAACAAGTGGAAAATGCTAGGACTCTTTTTAAAGAATTTATTTTGAGAAGAAGAAAAAAAATTTTGAATTTAGTTTTGATTGCTGCTGAAACTGGAATTTCAAAGCAGGATTTTGATAATATGCTAGATTTTGAAAAAGAACTTTTTGATGGTTTAATGAAATGTATTGATTCTTCTGATAAAAAACTTAATGAATCTTTTAATGGAAAAGAGGAAATAAAGAAAAATGAATTAATTTTATTTAAAGAAAATGTTGAGAAATTTGTGGGGCTTGAGGGAAATGAACTTGGTCCTTATGATAAAGGACAGATTGCAAATATTTCAAAAGAAATTGCTAAGATTTTAATTGAAAGCGGAAAAGCCGAATTGGTTGGAGAAGAATAAATTTATTAATCAATAAAATTTTCTCTTTCTATGAATTTAATTAGTAGAACAATAACTGGAGTCTTTATGTTTATATTAGGAATGATTTTAGTAGGAATATCTTTTTTTACTTCATTTGTTATTTTGATTTATGCAATACCTATTTTGATTATTGGAATTATAATATTCTTTAATAAAAAAGAGGATAAGATAGAACAGATAATTGAAAAGGAGGAAAAATGAGTGAAATAATTGTAACAACTTCGAATGAAATTCCTGGCAAAAAAATTGTAGAAGTTTTAGGGATTGTTAGAGGAAATACTGCTAGGGCAAGAAATATTGGAAGAGATATAGGTGCTGGATTCAAGAATCTTATTGGAGGAGAGATAAAGACATACACTGAAATGATTTCTCATTCAAGAGATGAAGCATATAATAGAATGGTGAATGAAGCAATTAAGAAAGGAGCAGATGCTGTTGTTGGAGTTAGATTTATGACTTCTATGATAATGCAAGGTGTTGCTGAAATGCTTGCTTATGGAACTGCTGTTAAATTGAAGTGAATTTTAAATATTATCATAAATATAAATTATTTTTTGATGTCTATGCGCTTTTTTTAGAAACAAATTAATTATTTTACCATATGTTAATCCTTTATTTTTTTGACCTGTATTCCACATACTATTTTTGGTGATTAAAGCATGATATCTTTCTCCGATGGAAAATAGCCAGAAAATATTTTCATTTCCTAATTCTTTTAACATTAATTCTCTCCATTTTTCCTGCATTTGAGTATTTTCTGGTTTAATATGATGAAAATTTAGAAAAAAACTATCAACTGAAGAGGTTTGAATTAATAAAGGAAGGCACAGTCCTTTTTCACATCCAGTAAGATATTTGTTAAGTATAGAATTCATAAAACAATTTCCTGGAGAATTTCCTTTTTCTATTTGGTCTTCTTCACAATAAGAATTTAAAGAGGAATTCCAAAAGTTATATGCTTTAATAAACATTTCATTAAGGGAGTCATTTGAATCTCCTGCGGGATAATCTGGGTCAGAGAAGTTTGGTAGAAATGCTCCGTCACTAATTATCTTTAATTTTTTTTTATTGGCAGTATTTGGCAATTCATTTGATAAAGTTTCAGCATTTGCATTTACTCCTATGGCTCCTGCAGAAGTTCCCACAATCACAACTTCTGTACTTGGATTGTTATCATCAAGCCCATATTGGGATTTAAGTATTTTAATCATTGATTCTACATTTAATTTACCTGTGAAATACCAATCTTCGTCTATTCCTTTAATGTCTTTGGGTTGGGTTGTTGAACCTGTCCAGCAATCACTTGAGCAATAATAGGCATATACAAAGTTAGCATCAAAAAATTTGAGATTTACTGATTCATCTCTGCTAAATATTCCTGTTCTTGGCATAGTTTTTATTTCTCCATCTTCGCCTTTAATAGTAGTGATTAATTCAGGTTTTTTGTTCATTCTTTCTTTACAGGATATTGAATTATCATCGCACCAACCTCCTCCTTTGAGGTATATTAACCATTTATTGCTGTTTGTTTTTTCTATTATAAATGCAAATGGAGTTCCATCATTACATATGGCATCTTTGAAAAGAGCAGGTTCTCTTAATGCAGGTTTGACAAGTTCAGGAGAGTTAATTTTACGAAGTTTATCAGTAAAGTCATCAATAAAAGAGGTGTCTGTTGCTTTTCCGCTTAAATTTTTATTATAATTTTGAAAACAAAAAAATAAATAACAGATTATTAATATTGTAATTCCTAATGAGATTAATGTCTTAGTTTTTATTTTTTTTCTTTTCATAATACCTCTTTTGTTAAAAGCCTGCAGAGGGATTCTTTTATCTCCTGACCTCGCTCGATTTTTTTTAATTTAGCTTCGCAGATATTATTTCGCGAAATCACTCGACCCCCGAATTAAATTGCATTTATTTACCTGACTTAAATCTCAAATGTTATTTCACTTTGTTCCAATAACATAAAAGCCTGCAGAGGGATTCTAACCCCCGACCTATTGCTTACAAGGCAATTGCTCTAACACTGAGCTATGCAGGCATGTTAGTTACTTAATTTATTTAGAATTAATTAGTTTAAAAGATTTCTTATTTCTTTTCTTCAACTTTCTCGATTGTTTCTTCAACTTCTTTTTCTATCTCTTTTTTAACTTCTTTTTTTTCAGCAGGTTCTTTAACATTTTCTATTTTTATATCTTTTGTCATTTCCTCTGCTGCATTTTCTATTTTGT
>CAYPBD010000028.1:0-7275 GCA_964408905.1 Candidatus Woesearchaeota archaeon | reverse complement strand
AAATAGGTTGCATAACAAACTTTGCTTTAGCAAAAATATCTCTTCCATCTATTATTTTATACATGCCAATGAATCTATCTTTACAAAAAACACAAACAATTTTTTCTTTTTCAAATTTTTCTATTTTAATCAAATCTTTTTTATGAATTGGCTTTCCAGTAAAAATTTGTTTTAAATTATCTTCTTTAATTTTAACAATAGGATAAACCTCTGAAACGATTTCTGCAGGAATTATTATATCTCTCAGAAATTTTTCATTTCCTTTCTCAAATTCTTCAACAGATTTTTCAAATTCTTTTTTAGTAATACAATCTTTTTCTAAAAAAATTCCAGCACGAATTCTCCTTAACTTAATCATATGTGCTCCAATTCCTAACTCTTGTCCTAAATCATGAATCAATTTTCTAATATAAGTTCCTCCTTGACACTCAACTAAAAATGAAATATTTTGTCCTTCTTTCTTCAAAATTTTAAAATTTTTTATCTCTCTTTCCCTTAGTTGTCTTTTGACTCTTGATTTCACTGGAGGCATCTGAATAATTTTTCCTACAAATTTCTCTTTTATTTTTGCCCTAATTTTTTCCAAAGAAATATCTTTATGAATTCTCATTTCTCCTTCATATTCTTTATCTTCTCCAATAAAAAATCCAGTTAATTTACATGCACGATTTAATGCAATTGGTAAAACTCCTGTAACCATTGGGTCAAGAGTTCCAAAATGAGATGTTTTTCTCAATCCCAATTTTTTTTTAACATAATTTACAACATCAAAACTAGTAAAACCAGATGGTTTGTCAAAATTTATAATTCCAAATTCTAAAAGTTCTTGAATTGGCTTTTTCTGTTTTATTTTTTTAAAGTCCATCTAAAAATAAAAAAGAATTAGTTTTAAAGATTATCTAATCATAAATATTTATAAACATTTATTTCATTTTATTAAAAGGTGATACAATGGGATTAAAACTTCTCAAAAACATTCTTAATAAAAGAAAAGAAAACGGCTCAACAAATGCTGGCTTTATTGGAGGTATTCTAGCGGGAATAATTGTAGTAATCTTTTCTGTTGCAGTTATGATATTAAATAAAGAACTTCTTTTCCAGCAAATCACTACAGCTTTAGAACAATACAATATTTCAATGCCTGTAGGAACATTGTGGATTGTGAGTTTAGTTGCAATACCTCCGGTAATTGTTTTAATTTATTCAATAGTTGGAATTTTCCTTGGTGCAATCTTTCACAAATTCAAAGAAGTTCATCCGATTCTTGTATTAATTGTAAGTGCAGCCTTAGGGGTTTTATGGGGATTAATCACAAATCTGCCTGCAAGTCGATGGAGCATAATGGCAGTTAATATATTTGCTTGGTTAGTTTTTGGAATAGTTTTTATTCTCCTTCGAAGAAAAAAAGGAGATTAAATGAAACATAAAATAAAACCATTAATAACTTTTTTTATTTCTCTTATAATTTTAGTCTCTCTGTTAATTTTAATTTCTTATTTAATTAATGTAAACTTAATTTTATTAGCCCCTCTTTACATGTTCACACCTTTTGTAGCTACAATAATTGCTTGTTTTATCAATAAAATTCCTTTCAAAGATTTAGGAATTTCTCTTAAATTCAACAAATGGTTTATTATATCTTGGCTTCTTCCAGTTATATTAATCCTTGCTATTCTTTTAATAAGCTTTCTCTTTCCAGGAATAAAATACTCTCCTACAATGCAAGGATTATTAGCTTATGGAGCCACACCTGAAAGTATTGCTCAAGGAGTAGAATCTTACAGCAAATTTGGATTTCCTCCAATAATTTTTGCAATACTCTTAGGACTTATTGCAGGACCAACAATCAATACTTTATTTTCCTTTGGTGAAGAAATTGGATGGAGAGGTTTCTTGCAAAAAGAATTATCTCATTTAGGATTTTGGAAATCTTCTCTTTTAATTGGATTAATATGGGGAATTTGGCATGCTCCGATTATTTTGCAAGGTTATAATTATCCTCAGCATCCTTTAATAGGTGTAGGAATGATGATAATTTTCACAGTTCTTCTTTCTCCTTTATTATGTTATGCAAGAAAAAAAACAAAATCTGTTTTTGCGCCATCAATAATGCACGGAACAATAAATGCACTTGCAGGAATTGCAATAGCATTTGTTATGGGAGGAAATGATTTAATAGTGGGAATTCAGGGATTAAGCGGATTCATTGTCTTAGCAATTGTTAATATAGGTTTACTAAAATTTGCAAAAATTAAATAATGGAAGAAAATATAATTACAAATTTAATATTATGGAGTTTAATAGGAATTTTTATTTTTAACTTATTTGTAATAATAGTATTCAGAACAGGTTTTGTTTGGAAATCAAGAAATAAAAAAGGTTTGCTGAAAAAAAAGCAATCCTTATTAGGATATTTGAGTATGCTCATTCTTCCAATAGGAATAATTTCTATTCAACTTTTATTTAGTTATTTTTCTTTTAACTCAACATTCAGTTTTACAAAAATTTTTCTTCTAAATTATTTACTCTATGCAATTCTATTTGTTTATGATACCTTTGTTATAGATTATATTACACTTTCTTTATGGAAACCCAAGTTCCTAAAAATTCCTAAAAACTTAAACTCAAAATCAATGAATAAACATATTTTAATCTCCATCCCTTTTGGAGCAATTATTGGATTAATAATAACTTTAATTAGTGTTCTTATTTTTTATTATCTAATATTATAAATTAAATCTCTCCTCTTAACCACTTTTTCCTCTCATTCTCTTCAAATTTTTCAATAGCATATCTCAAAGTTGTTCGCGGAATATTCTCATAATGCTCTTTCAAAAAACTTTTCAATCTTTCAATATCTTTTTTTCCAGCTTCTCTTAACATCCATCCAACTGCTTTATGAATCAAATCATGAGAATCACCTAATAATAATTCTGAAATTGCTAAGGCATCTTCAAATTCATTTTGCCTAATAAAACTAAAAGTAGAGACAATAGCAATTCTTCTTTCCCATAAATTTTCAGAACGCACTAAATCATAAAGAATTTTCTTATCCTTATCATACAAAAATTTCCCAATAATATTATGAGCAGAAGCATCTACCAAATCCCAATTATTAATATTCTTTGTATTCTTCAAATAAAAATTAAAAATATTTGCTCTGTCAATTTCACTTGCTTCTTCGAATTTATTTACCAATATAATCAATGCAATAAATCTATGTTCATGAATTTCAGAATTTAATAACTCCTGAACTTTAATCAAAGGCATTCCAGAATATTTCTTTGCAATTTTTCTCTGAAAAGGAACTCTAACACCAAGAAAAACATCTCCTTCACCATATTCTCCTTTATCTGTTTTAAAAAATCTCTGGAGAATTTTAGCCTTTTCTTCATCAGCAGATTCTTGAATTTCTTTTTTTAATTTTTCTAACATACTAAAGAAATAAATTTGGATTATAAAAAATTAATGTCCTCTTGAACTTTTATTATACCCTGCCTTTGCATTCTTTTCTTCTTTTGGTGATTTTGCTTTTACAGTGTGTTTGCTTTCCTTTGCTTTTGCCTTTTCAATTTCTTTTCCTGCTTCAACTACAGCAGCTTTTTTTTCTTTTTCTTCAACTTTCTCTTCTTTTGTTTGTTTTTCCTCCTTAGGTTTTTGCATACTTTCCTTTGCCTTTTGCATCATTGATTTTTTCTTTTCAACAATTTCTTGTGCTTTTTTATCTCTCTTTTCTTCCTTTGATTTCTTAAACTTCAATTTTTCAGGCATCTCTGCAAGTTCAACATTAACAATCTCCCCTTCCTTAATTGCCTTAACTTTAATTTTATGAGGAGGATTTCTTATTCCTCTAAACCAGACAAATTCATTTAAATATTTGTTCAATTTAATTTTCTTTAAATCTCTGTCATAAACTTTCATATGTCTTGCTAAAAATTCTTTGATTGTTCGAATAGCTTTGTTCGCTTTCTTATATCTCGGAACTTTTTTCACTTGTTTTCTCAAAGGAATAACATATTCTCTTTCAATCTTTTCAATTTTTGTTTCAATTTTTTTTGCCATTTTTAATTTTGATGATACCAAGGACAATTTGCTAAGCTCAATTTATCTTTTGGTTTACTAAGTTTATAATTGCACCTAAAATCAACATCCAGCGAGTTTAGAGCACATCTGCATAATGGGATTGTTTTTCCAGATTCATATATAAGTAATTCAACCTGTTGGGAATTTTTTTTAGAAAATGCGTATTCTCCATCTTTCTTTTCTCCTCTACATTTAACTTCTCTTACAAATTTAACTTTTTTTTCTATTTTCATTTCAACTCAATCCAACCTCCTCTTTAATTTTTTTAATTGCCTCAATAGATAACTCAAAAAATTCATCCAAGCTTATTCCAATCCCCTCAATTTCTTTAATATTTTCTCTTTTACAATTTGCTGCAAAACTTTTGTCCTTAAATTTTTTCTTTAAACCTTTAACTTCCATATCAGAAATTTTTCCTCCCCTCATTAATGCATAAGCATAAATAATTCCTGTCATATTTTCAGACGCAATCAAAGCATGTTCAACTTTTTCTGTTCTCTCCTTACTTGTAAATTTTGGAATCTCTTTATAACCATAAGTATGTGATTGAATTATTTTAATAAATTCATCATCAAAACCTTTTTCCTTTAAAATTTCAACAGCTTTTGTTCCATGCTCAGGCCAATCATTTTTTGTCAAAGACCAATCCACATCATGCAACAATCCGAGCATTCCCCAATATTCAACATCTTCTCCAAATTTCTCAGCAAGACTCCTCATGATTGCCTCACTTTCCAAATAATGATTCATATCTGACTTTTCCTGATGCATACTTTTCAATAGTTCTAATGCTTCTTCTCTATTAATTGGTAAATTTTTATTTTTCATTATCCAAAATGTGATTTTCTAATCTTTCGTGGTTTGATATGCAATTTAGTTCGTCTCCATGAACGTCTGTGTTTAGTTATACGAGAAGGATGAATTTTTTTACCCATTCCAAATTTTTTAAGCACAACCCATATAGGAGCCCATTTTGTCTGTCGAGCTTTTACTGCAAGTTTCGCCTTTTTCTCTGCGAGTGCTTTCTGTTTTTTAGGAAGTTTTACTTTTTTAATTTCAACAGGTTTATGTTCAGGAATATTCACTTTTGATTTTTTCCCTTTCTTTTGTTTTGTCATTTTCTTTTTCTCTTTTTTGATTTCTTTTTCTCTTTTCTTTGCCATTATTTAATTCCCTCCAAGAATTCTTTTCCCTTTTTAGTTAATTGTCTTCCTAGTTTTATTCCTTTGGCATTTTTTGCTATTTCTGTAAATCCCACTACATCTGCTTGTTGTAAAATAGTTCTGATTATTTTTCCACCTGCTTTTCTAAACTTTTCTGGTTTCATTCCTCTATCCTTTTTATTTCCATATTTTGTCCTAAGACGACTAATTCCAACAATTTTCTTTTTGTAAATTTGCCTCAAAATACTTGCAGCCCTTTTATGCCAGAAATCAGAATCTTCTATAGGTCTTTCTTTTCCTGAACCAGATTTAACAAATTCAGACCATTCAGGTTGCTTAAACTCAGCAATTTTTTTCAAGGCCTCAGCTAATTTTAAATTAAATTCTTGTGCACTTAATTCATATATTGGATTTATGTTTTCAGTCATTTTCTAATCAGGCATTCCTCTCGGAATTAGAATAGCATTGCTATTTAACCTAAAAATTAAGGAGAATTAGAATTTATAAATTTTACTGATTGAATGCTCCTTCATTTTTTGCATAATAAATAATATTTATAAGATCTGTAATCAAGATATTTCTCTGATTTTTACATCTTTTAAATAACAGATTCACTAAAACTTTTTTTCCTTTTTCTGTTTTTTGTGCAATGCTTCGAGCTTCAGATTCAGAAAATATAAATAGGGGACATATAAAATCATATAATAAAGCATATTTTCCAGATGGGCCTCTTGTTATTATCACTCCTTCTTTATTTCTATATTTAATTGGCCAATATGCAGGAGGATTTGCACCAATAGCCAGATTCATAAGATTATAATCAATATTTTCTTTATATTAATTATTATCTCTCAAAATATATTATCTCATATCTCTTCGCCATTTCTTAAGGATAATCTTAAAACCAATAATTTTTGCAGTATAATTTTTACCAAGTTTCTTCAAAATTTCTTCAAAATATTCTTTCACTTTACTTTTGTCATGCCCTGCACTTTTCAAAACAGAAATCCTAACATTTCCATGTTTCTTAAAATGACTTTTCAAAGTTGAAATAAAATTCTCTGTAATTCCCATCTTTCCTAATTGTATTTCTGTGTAAGACATAATAAAATTAATTTCAAGAAGTTTTTATATTTTTAGAATTATAATTTCCCAATCTCTTTTTGATTTTTGTTTATTTGTTCTAATTCTTTCTTAGATAACTCTTTTTTTTCCAACCAATATTCTCCTTTGTAGGGATCTCTTTGAAAATAACCAAAATTAATTAACTCTCGTCTAAATAAAATAAAATCATCAACATCAAAGGATTTAATCAATTCATTTATTTCCTCTTCTGAGTATTTTTTATTAAAAGAAAACTTCATTGCAATTTTTTGTAGAATCTTTTGCTTTGCTAAATCACTTCTTGGAAGAACTATCATTTAGAAAACCTCTCAATCTCCCTCTTCTTAATATTAATAACTTTCACTTTTCCTTTTATTCTCCAGGTTCCTGGTTTTGCAAAAATTGGCTTTTTAACATTTTTCCCAGAAAACACATGCATTTCAACATCTTTTTTATTATCTCTCCAATCCTGGCTTTTAGAAGCACAAATTATTCCTGCTTCTTTTATATCTTCTTTAGAAGGATTCAATTTCTCAATAACACAAAAAGGACTTCCAGGCACAACCGTATGCAAAATAATATTTTCTTTTCCTTTGAACTTTTTAACAAGCTCATCATTATTCTCTGCATTTCTTCCAAGCAAAATTTTCGTCCCTGATTTTAAAATAAATTCTCTGAATTTCATGTCTTAATAAACAAATTTATTCTTTTATATTTTTGCACACAAATTCTTAAAAACATTCTGAAACTTTCTTAATAATGCAATTAACAAAAGGGGAAATTTTAGAAAAACATTTAGGAGGAAAACTTTCTGTTGAATTAAAAAGACAATTAAAAAACCAAAAAGATTTGAGCATTGCTTACACTCCGGGTGTTGCAAAAGTTTGTCTTGAAATAAAAGAAAATCCTGATTTAATTTATGATT
>CAYPBD010000027.1:0-7434 GCA_964408905.1 Candidatus Woesearchaeota archaeon | reverse complement strand
GGAGAAAGAAGTGAAGATGATTTAACACACAAACTTTCTGATATTATAAGAGCTAATCAAAGACTTTGGGAAAATTTGAATGCAGGAGCACCTGAAGTTATTATAGAAGACTTATGGGATTTGCTGCAGTTTCATATTACAACTTTTTTTGATAATACTGTTTCAAGAATTCCTCCTGCAAGACATAGAAGTGGACAGCCGTTGAAAACAATTACAGAGAGAATTAAAGGTAAGGAAGGAAGAATTAGAAAGAATCTTGCAGGTAAGAGAGTTAATTATTCTGGTAGAACTGTTATTTCTCCAGACCCTCTTATTGAAATTAATGAAGTGGGTATTCCTTATGAAATTGCTAAAGTAGTTACAGTTGCTGAAACTGTTAATGATTTAAATATTAAAAAATTAAAAAAATTAATTGAAAGTGGAGAAGAATATCCAGGTGCAAATTATGTTATAAGACCTGATGGAAAAAGAAAGAAGATTTCATCTGAACTTAAAGAAGAAATTATAAGTGAACTTGCTCCGGGATACAAAGTTGAAAGGCATTTACAAGATGGAGATGTTGTTTTATTTAACAGACATCCAAGTTTGCATAGAGCAAGTTTAATGGCTCATTTTGTAAGAATTTTGCCAGGACGAACATTTAGAATGCATCCTGCTGTATGTGCACCTTATGCAGGGGATTTTGATGGTGATGAAATGAATATTCATTCTCCTCAAACAGAAGAAGCACGTTCAGAAGCAAAAACATTATTAGATGTGAAAAAGAATTTGATGTCTCCAAGGAATAATACTAATTTTATAGGGTGTATTGGAGATGCAATTACTGGAAATTATCTTTTAGGATTAGATAATTTTTCAAAAGATGATGCAAACCAAATACTTTTTCAGGCAGGAGTTGATAATAAGATTTCAAAGAAAACAATTTCAGGAACAGAACTATTTTCTGAAATGTTACCAAAGATTGATTTTTCAAATGATTCTATTCAAATTAAAGACGGGAAAATTGTAAAAGGAGTAATTGATAAAAATTCTTTTGGAGATGAAGATGGAGAGTTGATTAAAGAATTAGATAAAATAGTTGGAAGAGATCAGACTTTTGAAATAATAAAGAATGTTTTTAGATTGGGAACAAATTATTTATCTAAAAGAGGCATTACAATTTCTGTTGAAGATTTAGATTTGGATAAAAAAGTCATTGATGCTGGAGAAGAAGTTATTAAAAAAGCTGAAAAAAAGACAAATGAAATAATTGATGCTTATAACAAAGGAATTATCGAAAGAGTTCCTGGTAAATCAGAAGAAGATTCAAGAGAAATGAAAATACTTCATGTCTTGAATAGTGTTAGAACAAAAATAGGAGAAATAGTTAAAAAAGAATTCTCAAAAGATAATCCTGTAAGTTATATGATTAAATCTGGTGGTGGAGGAAATATTTTAAATATTACTCAGATGGCATGTTGTGTTGGTCAGCAGGCTTTATGGTCTAAGAGAATTGATGTAGGATATACTGAAAGAACATTATCTTTTTTTAAAAAAGGAGATTTATCTCCAAGAGCAAGAGGATTTATTGCAAGTCCTTTTATTAAAGGATTAAGACCAGATGAATTCTTTTTCCAGGCAATAACAGGAAGAGACTCACTAATGGATACTGCATTAAGAACTCCAAAATCAGGTTATTTGTATAGAAGATTAGCAAATGCTCTTCAGGATTTAAGAGTTGAATATGATGGAACAGTTAGAAATAGTAATAATGAAATTGTGCAATATGAATATGGAAATGATGGAATTGATGTTTCAAAACTTCATACTAAGGGAAAAATAAGCCCTGGGGAAGCAATAGGAATTGTTACAGCACAATCTTTTGGAGAACCTTCAACACAGATGGCATTAAATGTATTCCACTTCGCAGGTGTTGCAGAAATGCAAATTACAAAAGGTCTTCCAAGATTAATAGAAATCTTTGATGCAAGAAGAAAACCATCTTCTCCTCAAATGGAAATTTATTTGAATAAAGAATTTAATAATGAAAAAGATGCAAGAGTTGTTGCTGAGAAAATAAAAGAGATTACATTAAGAGAAATAGCATCAGAAATTAATTTAAATTTTAGTGATAAAAATATTGAAATAAAGATTGATAAAAAAGGATTAAAACAGACTCACACTTCTGTTAAAAAGATTATTGAAAAACTTAATAATAAAGGATTTAATGCAAAGGAAAAAGTAGATTCTATAATATTAGAAGTATCTGAATTGGGATTCAGGGAAATTTATAAATTAAAAGAAAAACTTAAGAAAACAATAATATCTGGTGTTAAGGGAGTAAAACAAGTTCTGGTAATTAAAAGAGATAAAGATTATGCAATAATAACTTTAGGTTCAAATTTGAAAGATATAATAGGATTTAAAGAAATTAATGAAAAGAAAATAACATCAAATGATTTGCATGAGGTTGCTAAGGTATTTGGGATTGAGGCAGCAAGACAGTTAATAATTAATGAAATTTATAATGTTATTAATACTCAGGGATTAAGTATTGATAGAAGACATCTTGAGTTAATTTCCGATGCTATGACAAATACAGGCGAAGTTAAAGGAGTTACAAGAATGGGAATCATTGCGCAGAAATCTTCTATTTTAGCAAGAGCAACTTTTGAAACTCCTGACAAACAATTTGTAAATGCAACAATAAAAGGAAGTAAAGAAAGATTGACAAGTGTTGTAGAAAATATTATTCTTAATCAGCCAGTTCCAATTGGAACAGGATTGCCAGGACTTCAGGTTGAGGTGATTGGTCCTTTGACAAAAAAAGAAGAAGAAAAGAAAACAGCAAAGAAAAAAGTTGTTGAAGCTGTTAATAAATAAATTTGAATTAGAAACTTTTATAAAACTTCTACATCTAACAATTTTACACAAAAAGTTCTGATACAATGAAAACAATTAATATGCAGGATATGAGATACTTGAATCTCTTTGGTAAGATAACGAGAGTGAATACAAGATTTTGTTTTAAATATAATGAGAATATAGTGTTTTGTGTTCCGCGAATTTTTATTTCTAAGGCAGTTGGAGAAAGAGGGAAAAATATTAAACAAATAAGCATGATTCTTAGAAAAAGAATTAAAGTGGTTCCAAAGCCAAGAGGGATTCGAGACATAAAATCGTTTATTGAAGCGATTGTTAAGCCAGTTACATTTAAAGATTTAGAAATTAAAAATAATGAAATAATTCTTACAGCAGGAAACCAAAGCAAGGCAGCGTTGATTGGAAGAAACAAAAGACGGCTTTTAGAAATGCAAAAGATTGTTAAGGACTTTTTTGGGAAAGAATTTAGGATTATATAACATTCGGAAAGTTTTATAAATTATTTTTATCAAGAATATTCTATGGGATTAAAATCTGCAAAGAAATTAATGAAGAATAGGAAAAAATTTAGATGGAAGAACAGAAAGTATAAAGTGAAAACTCTGAATCTTTTTGTTAAATCAGATCCTTTAGAAGGAGCCAGTCAGGCTAAAGGAATTGTGCTTTCTAAATTTCAAAAAGAAGCTGCACAGCCAAATTCTGCGATGAGAAAGTGCTGTAAGGTTCAGTTGAAAAAAAATGGTAAAACAGTGGGAGCATTTATTCCTGGAAACCTTGCACAGAAATTTATAGATGAACATGATGAAGTTATGATTGAAAGAATTGGTGGAAAACAAGGAAGAGCAAAAGGAGATATTCGTGGAATTAGATTTCAAGTTATTAAAGTAAATGATCAACCTTTACCAAGATTAGTTAGTGGAAAGATTGAGAAGGGAAGAAGATAAAAATGACAGAACAACAAATACTTCCAAAATTTAAAATATTTGATTTGTATGATTTAAGTGAAATAAAAGTTGAAGACCCTGGATTGAAAGAGATTATAAATCTTGAGCCAAAATTAATGTTAAAAAGTCATGGTCGAAATTTTCAGAAGTTTGGGCAGATAAAAACTAATATTGTTGAAAGATTGATAAATAAAATTGCAGTTGCAGGACATAGAGGGAAAAAACATAGAGTTGAATTAGGCCATGTTACTGGAAAATATTCAAAGAATTTAAAAATTATTTTGGAAGCTTTTAGGATTATTGAAAAAAGAACTCAAAAAAATCCTGTTGCAGTTTTGGTGAAGGCTATTGAAAATGTTGCACCAAGAGATGAAATTACTGTTATTGAATATGGCGGTGCGAGATATCCTCAGGCAGTTGATGTTTCTCCTTTGAGAAGGGTTAATCTTGCTTTAAGATGGATTGTTCATGGAGCATCAGATAAAGCTTTTAATAAAAAGAAAACTATTGCTCAAGGACTGGCAGAGGAAATAATTTTAGCTTCTGAACAAAATGGTGAAAGTTTTGCAATGAAAAAGAAAAAGGAATCAGAAGCACAGGCTGATAGTGCAAGATAAAATGAATGAACAAAAAATTACAGAGTTAATGGAAAAACAAGACAAAATTAGAAATATAGCAATTGCTGCACATATTGATCACGGTAAAACTACTTTTTCAGATAATCTTCTTTTGGGTGCAGGAATGATGTCTGCAGAAACAGCAGGGAAACAACTTGTTCTTGATTTTCATTCAGATGAAGCTTCAAGAGGAATTACAATTGATAGTGCTTCTGTAAGTATGATTCATAAAGTTGAAGGTGAAGATTACTTGATTAATTTAATTGACACTCCTGGGCATGTTGATTTTGGTGGGGATGTTACAAGAGCTATGAGAGCTGTTGATGGATGTGTTATTTTAACTTGTGCTGTTGAAGGAGTAATGCCTCAAACAGAAACAGTTGTAAGACAGGCTTTGAAAGAATTAGTTAAACCAATTTTATTCATAAACAAAGTTGATAGATTAATCAAAGAAGTTAAATTAACTCCTGAAGAAATGCAGGCAAAGTTTGTGAAAATTATTGATCATGTTAATCAATTGATTAAAAATATTGCTCCAGAAGAATATAAAGAAAAATGGCAAGTTGGTGTTGCTGAGGGCACTGTTGCTTTTGGTTCTGCATTTCATAATTGGGCATTAAGTTTTCCTTATATGAAAGCTAAAGGAATTACATTCAAAGAAATAATTGATGCTTATCAGGGAACAGATGAAGAAATAAAAGAAAAAGTAAAAGCACTTGCAAAAAAAGCTCCGCTTCATGAAGTTGTTTTGAATATGGTTATAAGGAATCATCCAAATCCTGTTGATGCTCAAAAATATAGAATTCCAAAAATCTGGCATGGGGAAATTGATTCAGAAGTTGGAAAATCTTTGATAAATTGTGACCCTAATGGACCGCCTGTTTTTGTTCCTGTTAAGATTGTTATTGAGAAACATGCAGGTGAAGTTGCTGGTGGACGATTATTTTCAGGAACAATAAAACAAGGTGATGAATTATATATGAATTTAGCAAAAAGAAAAGTTCGGGCTCAGCAAGTTTCAGTTTATAAGGGTGCTCAAAGAGTTATTGTTGATAAAGTTAATGCAGGAAATATAATTGGTATTATTGGATTAAAAGATGTTATTGCAGGAGAGACAGTCAGTGGAGAACCAATAGAACCTTTTGAAGCAATTAAACATTTGTTTGAACCTGTTGTTACAAAATCTATTGAAGTTAAGAAAGCAGCAGACCTTCCAAAAATGGTTGAAGTATTAAAGCAGGTTGCAAAAGAAGACCCTTCTATTAAAATAGAAATTAATGAACAAACAGGAGAAAGTTTGATGTCTGGAATGGGAGAATTACATTTAGAAATTATAGAAAACAGAATTAAAACTGAAAAAGGATTGGATGTTAAAACTTCTCCTCCGATTGTTGTTTATAGAGAAACTGTAAGTAAAGAATCTCCTTCTGTTGAAGGAAGAAGTCCAAATAAACATAATAGTTTCTATATTATGGTTGAACCATTAGAAGATAATATTTATGAAGCAATAAAAAGTGGGGACTTGCCTGAAACAAGAGTTAAAAAGAAAAATAAAGATATTGCTGAAAAACTTCTTGAACTTGGATGGAGTGGTGATACTATTAGAAATGTTAGAGATATTTACAAAGGAAATGTATTTCTTGATGAGACAAGAGGTGAAGTTCATATTGGAGAAGTAATTGAAATGGTCTTAGATGCATTTGAAATGGTTATTGATTCAGGTCCATTGGCTCATGAACCATGTACAAAAATGAAAGTTTCATTAGTTGATATTAAACTTCATGAAGATGCTATTCACAGGGGTCCTGCACAAGTTTATCCTGCTGTTAGAGAAGCTGTCAAAGGCGCAATGAAAAAAGCAAATGCAGAAGTTTTAGAGCCTTTACAAATACATTTAATTGAATTTCCTAATAAATTTTTAGGGACTATAACTAAATTAATTGGTGGTAAAAGAGGACAAATGATTGATGTTAAACAAGAAGAAGCAAATGCCGAGGTAAAAGCAAAACTTCCTGTAGCAGAAATGATTGGATGGTCAAATGATTTGCGTTCCGCAACAGAAGGAAGAGGAGTTTCAAGTTTAATGGACCAGTTGTTTGAAAAAGTTCCTTCAGGAATGCAAGCTGATGTAATTAAAAAGATAAGAAGCAGGAAAGGACTTAGTGAGAATCAATAACCAAAAAATTTATAAATATAATTTTTTATTAAACATTACAAAAATTCTTATGAATTTTATAATATAAGATGGCAAAAGAAAAACCAAATATGAATGTTGTGTTTGTTGGACATGTTGATGCTGGAAAATCAACAATAGTTGGACAACTTATGTTCCAGATGGGTGCTGTTTCTGAACAGGTTATGAAGAAACTTAAAGAAGAAGCTGAAAAGCATGGTAAGGTTGGTTTTGAATTCGCTTATATTATGGATAAGATTAAAGAAGAAAGAGAAAGAGGAGTTACGATTGACTTAGCTTATAAGAAAATTATGACTGATAAATTCCAAATCACAATCATTGATGCACCTGGTCACAGAGATTTTGTTAAAAATATGATTACTGGTGCTTCACAAGCAGATGCTGCTTTCTTGGTTATTGCTGCTCCTGCAGGAGTTCAACCTCAAACAACAGAACATTTATGGTTATTAAGAACAATGGGTGTAAAAAATATTTGTATTGCAGTTAATAAAATGGATATGGTAAATTATGATGAAGCTAAATTTAACAAAGTTAAAGAAGATGTTGGAAAATTATTAAAGGGTGTTGGAATTGACCCTGAGAAGACTACTTTTATTGCATGTTCTGGATTAAAAGGAGATAATATTGTTAAGAAATCAGAAAATATGTCTTGGTATAAAGGACCAACAATCAAAGAACAATTTGATTTGTTTAATCCTCCTGAATCACCAACAAATTTACCAATGAGAATGCCTTGTCAAGATGTTTATGAAATAACTGGTATTGGAACAGTTCCAGTAGGAAAAATTGAAACTGGAGTTATGAAAATTGGACAAAA
>CAYPBD010000026.1:0-7574 GCA_964408905.1 Candidatus Woesearchaeota archaeon | reverse complement strand
GGTAGCCTGGTAGCCTTTCAGGTTTGGGACCTGACGACCGCGGTTCAAATCCGCGTAACCCCATTTCATAAAAATGCCAACAAAATTAAAAAAAACAAAATCAGCAGGAAGATTCAAAGCAAGATATGGAAAATCAATTAGAACTAAACTAACAAAAGTAGAAGAAAAACAAAAAGTAAAACAAACCTGCCCATTTTGCAAAAAACCCGGAGTAAAAAGACTCTCAAAAGGAATCTGGAAATGCTCTAAATGCAATAAAAAATTCGCATCAAATATATATCATCTAAAATGACAACTTACAAATGCTTTAAATGTGGAAAAAAAATTGCTAGTAAAGTGCTTGAGAAAAGATTTGTTTGCCCTTTCTGCGGAGGTAAAATTTTCTTTAAACCACGAACTAAAGTTAAAAAAATAAAATCTGACTAAAATGGAAAAAGATAAACAAATTCAGGAAATGCAATTTTTAGAGCAAAATCTCCAAAATTTACTTCTTCAAAAACAGGCTTTTCAAATGGAATTATCTGAAACAAATTCTGCATTAAAAGAAATAGAAAATGCAGGAGAAGAAGTCTTTAAGATAATTGGGCAATTAATGATTAAAACAGATAAATCAAAGATGAAAAAAGAACTTTTAGACAAAGAAAAAATTCTGAATTTAAGAACAAATTCTATAGAAAAACAGGAAAAAAATTTAACAGAACAATTAGGAAAGCTCAGAGATGAAATAATGGCTTCTTCAAAATAAATTGCAAAAAAGTTACGAAATCTTTATAAATATCTTGTATGTAAATTTACTATGGTTTTTGATAAGATAAAAAAAGCTTTCTCAAGCTCAATAAGAAAAGACGAGACTGATGATGATTATTTAGAAATTGATTTAGAAAAAGAAAAAGAAGAAAATAAAGTTCTTGTAAAACTTTTTGTACTAAAACAATATGAAGATGTTAATAATATTCTTAATGCTTTAAGAGAAGGATATACTATTGCAGTTATAGATATAAAACTTTTAAGAAAAAGAGATTCTATTGAATTAAAAAGAGCAATTTCAAAAATCAAAAAAACAACAGATGCTCTTGATGGAAGTATTGCAGGATTTGGAGAAAATATAGTAATTGTAACTCCTTCTTTTGCTAAAATTTATAAAGAAACTGCACAACCTCAACCAGAAAAAAGAAATAAGTTTGAGTAATTTTTCATCACATAAATCATTTAGTTATGCTTATTTTTCTCAAGAATCTTATAAAATCTATGAAAAGAATTCTAAAAATTTATAAATCATTTTAATTACCTTCCTAATGAAACTTGAAAATTTAGATAACAATTTTTTGAAATAAACCTTTATTTAGATATTAAAATATGGCTAAAGGATTTTTTAAATATCAAACAAGCAACCTCTGCATTGGTAGTGATATTCAAACTATTGAATTTGTATGCTTAAAGATGGAAGGGAAATTGTTTTTTTGCAAAAAAAAGACAAGAAAAATTCAAGCAAAAAAATCTTTCATCCTCTTTATCTAGATGCGATTGTAAGCCAAGATTATAATCATGGTATTGGTTTGATTGTTGTAAAAGGAAAGACTATTCCAAGAAATGGACGGAGTTTAATAAAATCTACTCTAGAAATTGAAATTGATTGGAGCCATCCAAAAAGATTGAAATCTAATAATTTATAAATCTTTGTCAAATTATCTTATCATGAAAACATTATTCATTCCCACAAAAATTAAATCAGAAGTAAATAAATCAAAAATTCTAGAAATATCTAAAAAACTTCCAAAAAATTTAGCAATAGCTTATTCAATTCAATATAAGGACATTGCAGATGAAATAAAAAAAATACTTTCAAAAAAACATAAAATAACTCAATTCATTCAGATATTAGGTTGCTCAAAACCAAAATTTCCAAAAGAAACTAAATCAATTCTATTAATATCTTCAGGAAGATTTCATGCAATTTCACTTGCTTCTAAAAATAAAATTCCAGTTTATATTCTTGAATCAAATAAATTAAAAAAGATTTCAAAAGAACAAATTGATTCTATGAAAAGAAAAAATAAAGCATCTTATGTAAAATTTCTAAATGCTCAAAAAATTGGAATACTAATATCAACAAAACCAGGACAAGAGAATTTCAAAAAAGCAATTATTCTAAAAAACAAACTCAAGAATAAAGATTCTTATTTATTTATTAGTAATGAAATAAACTCAAGAGAATTTGAAAATTTCCCAGAAATTCAATCATGGATAAATACTGCTTGCCCAAGATTAGATTTTGATAGTTCCATTATTAATATAGATAAAATTAATTAGCTTTAAGCAGAAACTTAAAAGAGGGTTGATAAGGGTGAACCTTTGTTCCCTTTATATCTTAGCAATTCCAAAAACTGTTTTTA
The DNA here is from genome assembly GCA_964408905.1 of Candidatus Woesearchaeota archaeon. Classification (GTDB taxonomy): domain Archaea; phylum Nanobdellota; class Nanobdellia; order Pacearchaeales; family GW2011-AR1; genus CAYPBD01. Next base: position 5,181 of record CAYPBD010000026.1, on the reverse strand, counting down.
TAGCTACAATTATTGTCGCAGGGACAAATAATGCTAATAATGCGGCAAATATTGAAGATACTGTGTCTCCAAGTCCAATTCCTATTAATGAACCTATAGCACTCTCCATTCCAAATCTGCTAACAATTACAATAACTGTCCCTGTTATCAAAAATGTCTGCGAATCTCTTCCTGAAGCATTTATTGAAGCCCCAACAATTATTCCTAAAATCACCAATATTAAATAAATAAAACCACTATATTTTGTTAAAGCAGGAATAGGTATTAATTTCGTAAACAAACCTATTATTATGGCAAGTATAACACCAATTAAAAATGCCCATGCCCCTATAGAGTTTTCCTTTGCTTTTATTACCATCTTTTATCTTTTAACTAATACTATCAAATATATAAATTTTTTGAATACTAATTTAAGCTATATTTTCCAAAATAAAAAACTTTATAAACCATCTTAACTCAAGAATGATTACACATGGCAAGCAAATCTTTAAAGATTTTGAGTTTAAGCATATTTACATTATTAGTTCTAGCTAGCTTTGTTAGTGCCACAATTACTTTTTCAGAGCCTTCAGCGCTTTCACAAGAAGGAGATTCAGTTGAAGTAACTATTGAAAGTGATACAAATGAGATAATAGAATTAGGAATTGAAGATATCATTGAAGATGATAAAACAATTTCATTTAGTCTTTCTAATACAAGTTTAGAATTTAATAATACACATACTTCATACGACATTACTATTGAATATGATGCAGAAGATTTTGAGTTTGAATTTGGGAAAATATATGAAACAGTTTTAACAGCAACTAATGAAACAGAAAATGAAAGTGAATCTTTAACATTAACTTTCGAACAAACTCCTTTTTATGATGCAGGTGAAGATGGAAGAACAGAAGATTTAGACATTTCTGATATTGACTTTAACACAATAGAGGGATTTGGAGATGATGAAGATTATTGGTATCCTCTTGATGAAGTTAAAATACAATTTAATGTTGAAAATAAAGGAGATTGGGATGTTGAAGATATTGAAATTGAAGCATGTTTGTGGGATGAAGAAAGAGGAAAATGTATCTTTGATGAAGATGATATGGATATTGATGATGATAAATTTGATTTAGATGAAGGAGATGACAAAGATGTTACTCTTACTTTGAAAGTAGATGCAGATGAATTAAAAGAAGGAAATAATGATTATACTTTTTATATAAAAGCAGTTGGAAAAATTGATGATAGTCATGCTCCAGATGAAGTTGATGGACAAGAAACAGGGGATTCAGATTCACAACCAATAGAAATCATTACTGATGATAAGTTTGTAATTATAGATGACATTGAATTTCAGCCAAATTCAGTTTCTTGTGGAGAAACAGTTGAACTTACTGCAAAAGCTTGGAATGTTGGAGATGAAGATTTAGACGATGATGAAGTTTATGTCTGGATTTATAATAAAGAATTAGGAATTGATGAAGTAGTTGAATTTGATTCTGGAATAGACGCTATGGATTATAAGAAAATTAGTTTTTCTTTTGAAACACCAAAAGATGTTGAAGAAGGAACTTATAAAATAAAATTAATTGCATATGATGATGAAGATTTAGATGATAGTGATATTTTTAAAACAAATGAAGAAGAAGATGAAGCTTCATACTTTAAAACTATTGAAATAAAAGAAGGTTCATGTGTTGTTGAACCTCAGGTTTCAGTATTTCCAAGTTTAGAATCTGAAGTAAAAGCAGGAGGAGATTTAATTGTTAAAGCCACTATTACAAATACAGGAGATGAATTATCTCTTTATAAGTTAAATATAGCTAATCATGATGAATGGGCAACATTAGTTAATATTGAACCAAGTACAATTATTTTAGATGCAGGAGATTCACAAGATGTTTTAATAACATTTAATATAAATAAAGATGTTTCAGGAGATAAATTATTCAATATCGAAGTTCTTTCAGATGATGAATTAGTAATAACACAACCTGTTTCAGTAACAGTTGAGGAACAACCAGGATTTAATTTACCAGGAATTACAGGAAACTTAATCTCAGAAAACAATTGGTATTTATGGGGAATCGGAGCTTTGAATGTAATCTTAATATTAATTATTATAATAGTTGCTTTAAGAGTTGCTAAAAAAGAATAATTCTCATGTCTTATTGGATTAAAGATATTTCTAACTCATTTAACTTTATGATTTCAGAATTTGGACAACCAATTGAAAGTGGAAAATATAATTTTTATAAAACTCATCATGGAGTTATATGTATAAATAAAGATAAAAAATTAGAATCTCCTTTATTAATAATTCTTCCCTATAATCAAACTTCTTTTACTCCTCCTCCAAAATATAAATACTCTGAATATAAAATTTTAGATAAATTTAAGAATTTGGAAAAAAAATTTAATTTTAAATTAGAAAAGGCATAATTATTTTTTAAGAACCTTTTTCCAAAACTTCTTGAAAAAATGATTTTCTTCTTCATATTTTAAAATTACTGCGCCCAATAAATATCCAATTATTCCTCCAATAAGAACATCACTTAAAAAATGTAATCCTAAATAAACTCTTGAAAAAGCAATTAAGCCAGCAAAAATAATCCATACATATTTGAATTTAGGATATTCTTTTGATAAAAAAGGAAGAACTGCAAAAGCTAATATCGCATGAGAAGAAGGAAAAGAGAAATTCCATACTGAATAACTTGATTCTAAATTAGACATTAAAGAAATTATTCCTAATTGAAAAGGCCTTTGTCTTTGAACAATAACTTTTAATAAAAAACTTATCACAGCTGATAAACCTACTGTAAATATTATAGGTAATATCCATTTTCTTTTATTTTTCTTCCATAAAAATAAAATTATAACTAGTAAAAAGATTATCACTTCAGAACTAATGAAATTTATCCCCAGAAAAAAATTATTAATAAAATTATTTTTTATCAAAGATATTGCTTTAACAATTTCAGAATCAAAGTATAAACTTAAGAATATAAAAAAGAGAATTAATATTCCTATAAAAATAACTTTTTTTTTCATGAATTATAAAATCTTAAAATATTTAAATATATTTCCACTTCAATTTCTATGAATAAAATTTCAAGACAATTTATAGATATTTTCATAAGATATTTAATCTTAATTATAATCGCCTTACCAAATTTTTGGATATTTTATCTTATTTTCACTCCTCTTACTCTTTATCCTGTTTATTTTTTATTAAGTCTTTTTTTTGACACTTCTTTGATGCAAAATATCATCTTAATTAATAATCTTCCAATAGAATTAATTCCAGCATGTATTGCAGGTGCAGCTTATTATCTTTTATTAATTCTTAATCTATCAGTTCCAAAAATAAAAATCAAAAAAAGAATAAAGATGATTCTATTCTCTTTTATATCTCTTTTAATTCTAAATATTTTAAGGATTTTTCTATTAAGTTTAGTATTTCTTTCAGGAAACTCTTTTTTTAATATTGCCCATAAATTATTTTGGTATTTAGGAAGTACCTTATTTGTCGTCGGAGTTTGGTTTTTAGAAGTAAAAATATTCAAAATAAAAGAAATTCCTGTTTATTCAGATTTTAAATTCTTATATAAAAAATCTATTCTAAAAAAATAAATTAATAAAACCCATTGTTCCAAAAAGAATAATAATTCCTGCAATTATTACTCCTGAAGATATAGCTATAATACTTTTTTTTCTATCTAAATCTAGCATCCATGAAACCAAACATCCACTCCAGGCACCAGTAATTGGAAGAGGAACTGCAACAAATAAAGTTAATGCCAGAAAACCCAATGTAGAATATTTCTTCTCAAACTTGTCAATTTTTTTCTGAAATCTTTTTACATAAAATTCAAAAAACTTTTTGTAAAATTTAATATTCATAAAAACATGATGAAGGTTATCAAGGAAATAAAAAATAAAAAATATTACAAGAATATTTAATAAAATAATTAAGGAAAAAATCAATATAATAGGTATATTATGCTCTGTTGCATAAATTATGGCAAGAGGTAAACCACCTCTTAATTCACTTATTGGAAGTATTGTAAGAATTATAGCATAAATAAGTCGCAAATCCATAATCTAATTTTCTTTTATTTCATTAATTTTGGAAAGAATTTCTACAATAAATTTCTCTGTAACATCTAAAATTTCACAATTATTTACTTCAAATTCATAACATGAAGGTCCATTTTGTATTATTCTTGTTTCATTTCCTGGTTTAATATTTACAAACATATATCTTCCTTGGGAATCACAAGTTGCATTTTGGTCTTTAACTAAATCAATCCCAGCAATAGCATGCAAAATTAATCCAAGATTTGCAGCTGCAATAACTCCATCCCCCTCACATTCAAATCGAGTACTATTATAAACTAATTTATTTATTGGAGCAAAATTTATTTCTCCTTCAAAAGGAATTTTATCCAGTTTTCGTGGATCTTTTCTCAAATTATATCCCTCCTCTAAATGATAAAAAGTTAATCCTCCAGTATCTTTTATAACATTAAAATTTATTCCTTTATATTCAAAATGATTCATAGAATAAACAAACAAAACAATACAAACAAACAAAGCAACAAACATCCCCAATCCAATAAAAATATTTCTTAATGTTTTATTATCAGAGGATTTATTTTTCTCTTTTTCTGAAATTTCTTTTTCTTTTTTTTGAATAAAATCTTCCCCTTTCTTTTTCTCTTTTTCTTCCATATTTACCTTACCTTTTTTGTCTTTTTAAGTTTTATCGTATTCCAAAAATCCTATATAAAAACTCATCACTAATTTTTGTTAAATCTTCCTGTTTTCCCTCAATAAAAACACAGTTATCTTTCTGAATTATTTTGCTTTCATTGGCTTCTTTTATGATAACAAAATTATCTTCACATGTTTTAACAGGAAAATCCCCTTCACAAACTTCTCCTTCTAAACATGCATATTGCATTCTTTGAACAATCTGATTTTGATAAAAAAGATTTCTATAAATCTCTGACTCTGCTTCCTTATTTTCTGAAGAAATATAAAGAGGTTTATTATAATAATCTAAACTTGTTAAATTAGATTCAGTTTCATTAATTTGAGTTGGATTATATTTAAAAGCAAATGGAATACCATTAATTTTTGTAGTCCAAAAGCCATTTACATTTTCAAACTCAAAATTATTATAAA
>CAYPBD010000025.1:0-7801 GCA_964408905.1 Candidatus Woesearchaeota archaeon | reverse complement strand
CCCCGATAGTTCAGAGGCCAAGAATGCTGCCCTTTCAAGGCAGTGACCCGAGTTCAAATCTCGGTCGGGGCATTTTATATTCACACCAAATATCCTAATCTTTTCCAGATCTTCTTTAAAGAGATTACTTTTCCTTTTTCTCTGGACTTATCAATTGCCAAACAAGTTATCACTGACTTAATTGCATCATCAAGAGAACTTGCATCTTTTATTTCTCCTTTTATCATTTTATTTAATTTTTCAATCAAAAATTTATCTCCCCCTCCATGCATCTCTGCACTTCTCTTATCTTTAATAATTATCCTTTTTTTTGTAGAATCAATAAACCCAACCTCTATCTCTCCGGTTAAAACATTTGCTCTAATTGTTCCTTTTGTCCCACAAATATATAGTCTTCTTTCAGGGAGACCAGTAGAAAGATTAGTATGAAATGCTGCCCTAACACCATTCAAATATTGTAATATCGCCACTTGATTATCAATTATATCTTTTTTTGACAAAAAAGGATTTGACTCTACCTTTTCCCTAAATTTAATCTGAAATTTCTTTTTCAATTCTTCAAATATTTTCCAATTCCTTTTTTTAAAAAAATTCAATCCTCCAAATGAAGAAACCTTGATTGGAATACTTTTCAAAATATAATTAATTACATCAAAATCATGACAACACTTTTCTAATAAATGGCCTCCAGAAAACTTTCTAAATCTTCTCCAATCTGTCATGATAAATGATCCATGACTAAAAGATAACGTTTCATTAAATTCTAAACTTATAATCTTACCTATCTTTCCAGATTCAATTATCTCTTTTATTTTTCTATAATGAGGAGAATATCTCAAAGGATAACTAATCAAAAAATTTGGTTTTGTCTTCTTCCATAATTTTTTTATTTTAATGCAATCCCTTATTTCTGTAACAAAAGGTTTTTCCGAAAAGACATTTTTACCTTTTTCAAACGCTTTTTTTATTTGATTATAATGAAAAGAATTAATTGAACCTATAAAAATCCATTTTATTTTTGGGTGATTTATAAGAGAAGAAGAATTTGAAAATAATTTAACTTCTCCTTTAATCAATTTATCTTTTTGTTTAACCAATGGGTCATATACCCCCACAATATCGTGACTCCTCTCTTTTTTCAAAAGACGCTTTAAATTAGCATGCATTCTAGAACCATAACCTATTATTCCAATTCCCTCCATTTTAAGAAACTAATGCCTCAAAGTATTCCATCCATTCTTTTGATTTTTTTTGAATATCAAATCTATCTCTAACCCTTTCTACAGCTTTTTCATTAAAGGATCCTTCATTATTTAAATTCTCTAAAATTGCATCAGAATAAAGTTTTGGATTTAATTCTTTTACTGGTGTTCCTGCATCCCCAATTATCTCTCCCAAACATGTTGAATCAAGACAAGAATAAACCATATTATTTCCTGCAGCCATAGCTTCAACAGCAGAAACACAAAAAGCTTCTATTCGTGAAGGCTGAAAATAAGTATGTGCTCTAAAATATGCTTGAATTAAATCCTTCTTCTTCATTGCAGAAATTTGAACACTTCCATTAAACATATTTAATTCATCTCTAATCTCTTTTTCTAAATGACCATATCCTGCTAAAGCAAATCTTACATTTTTTGATTTACTTAAAACTCCTTTTATTATTTCAGGTATATATTGGGCCCCTTTATCAGGATGAAATCTCCCAGAATACATAACAATTTTGTCTTGAGGCTTCTGAGTTACAGAGATAAAATCCTCTAAATCAATTCCTGCATAAATCACTTCAGACTCTATTCCTCTTTCTTCCAAAACTTTCCTTGTATAATTACTTATTGAGACATGACCATCAAAAAAATCTTTATTCTTTACTAAAATATCTAAACCTCCAACTTCCTTCCCAGAAAGTTTCATTGTAAAAGGCGAACATCCACAATAATCAATTATTTTTGGAGGATTTTTCATTGATTCCTTTACTCTCTTTAAAGCAAATATTTCTGAAAATAAGGGATTTTGTGCAAGAATAATATTAGGGTTATTTCTTTCTATTTGTTCTTTTAAAACAGGAAAAATTATTTCCTCACCTTCCTTTTTATATGTCTCTTCTGTTATCTCTCCCAAATTACATTCTGCATGTTTGATCACTATTGCAGATTTCATTGACTCCAAAGGTTGCCCATGATCATCTTTGCCAAAATATTCATCTTTGCCAATTACAAAAATATTTCCCAAAATGTGCTCTTTTAGAAAATGCTTAGTAAGTCCTGTCACAATCCTATGTGGAGCAATATAACTCAATCTTGAAATTTCTTGGGGAGACCTTATTAGATGCATTACTTTTAATTTTTTTCTTTGAACATTTGCCATTTATGCGTTCTCCTAATATTTCATCCATTTTTCACCCCAAATTTCCACAAAATTGCAGAAAATTAAAATGTATTAAAATAAGAAAATATTAAATATATAAACTTTTCGTAACTTTTTACCAATTAAAACAAGAATTTATAAAACTTAATGAGATTTGCAAAAAATCAAAATTATTTTTAATATCCCTTCATTATCAAAATATTTAAAAAATCTTCCTGAATTTAATCTTTATGAAAATAGGGATAATTGGTGGCTCTGGTTTAGAAAACCCGAATTTAATAGAAAACTTTCAAAAAAAAGAAGTTGAAACTCCTTTTGGAAAACCTTCCTCTTCACTAATCACTGGAAAAATAAAAGGAACAGATGTTGTGATAATTTCTCGACATGGATTAAAACATGAAATACCTCCAACGCAAGTAAACAATCGTGCAAATATATTTGCATTAAAAAATGAAGGATGTAAATACATTTTAGCAACAACAGCAGTAGGCTCACTTCGTGAAGAAATAAAACGCGGAGATTTTGTAATACTTGATCAATTTATAGACTTTACAAGACAAAGAAAAATTTCATTTTTTGAAAAATTCGAATTAGGTCCAATCCATACTTCTATGGCAAATCCTTTTTCAGAGATATTAAGAAAAAAATTAATTGAAAGTTGTGAAGAATTAAAATTTTCCCATCACAAAAAAGGAACAGTTATTACGATTGAAGGTCCACGATTTTCAACCAAAGCAGAAAGCCAAATGTTTAGGCAATTTGGTGCAGATATAATTAATATGTCTACATCTCCAGAAGCAATTTTAGCAAATGAATCAGAAATTCCTTATGGAGCCATTGCAATGTCAACTGATTATGATTGTTGGAAAGAAGATGAAGAACCAGTTTCATGGAAAATAATAAAACAAATTATGAAAGATAATTCAGAAAGAGTAAAAAAAGTTTTGTTAAAAACAATAGAAAGTTTTTCTGAAGAATATCAGGCATGACCCAAATTTAAAGGAAAGTTTGATAAAGAAAACATTTGGTTGTCTTTATTTCTTAATAATCTTCATCATATCAAAAAAACTTTTCTTTTCAAATTCTACAAGTTCATCTTTTTCTAAATCAAACTTAATTTTCAATAATCCTAAACCAGAAATAAAAATTGTTCCAATTAAAAAATTCTTATTATCTTTATTCTGTAAGGACAATAAAATCTTTTGAATTTTCTTTTTGATTTTATTTTTTTCCATTTCTTTCAAAACCATTTCCTTAATTTTACCAAAATCAAAAGCCACATCTTGAATAGGGGTAGGAACAAAATCTTTTCCAAAATTCTCAATAGTAGTTAAATTAATATTCTCTCCTAATTGAAAACTAAACATTTTATTTGTAGATGGAATAAAATAATCTAAATGTTGCTGATCTTTTTCTTTCCTAGTTTCATCAATAGTAAAAAATCCAGAACAAAAAAATGCATCAGAATTCTTTTTCATAAATTTCTTATATTCTTCAGAATTTTGCAATTTCTCTAAATAAAATTGAAGATTCATTTCCAAGCAATATTATTCTCCTTTTTCTGATTACCATATTTCTTAAAAGCTTTTTTTCTTGTTATTTCAAATGCTTTTTCTAAATCAATATCAAATTGATTTGCAAGCCTGGCTGTTCCGAAAAGCAAATCTCCAATTTCCTCTTCAAATAATTCTTTATTCCGATTAACAAACTTTTGAATTTCTTCAGGAGATTTATATCTTATATGTTGAGAAATCTCAACCAATTCTTCGTGCAAATGGTCAATTTTATCAATGTTAGGAAAATCTTTCCAAGAATTCCTCTCTGCAAATTCCTTAACTATTTTCTGAAATTCCTTAATTGTTTTAGAAGGTTCCATAATTAAATTCTTTCTTTAATTTCTCTATCAACTCTTTCAATAAAATCATCAATCTTCATTTTCTCAATTTTTTTACTTCCTCTTATTCTTACAGCCAATTCATTGCTTTTTTCTTCTTTATCTCCAACAACAATAATATAAGGAACTCTCATAATTTCAGCATCTTTAACTTTTGAAGGAATTGTTGCCTGTCTGAAATCAGCATCTAATCTAATATTTTGAACTCTTTCTCCAATTTTCTTAATTATCTTTTCAGCATATTTTTTATTTCTATCAGTAAAATTCAAAACTCTAACCTGAATAGGAGCAAGCCATGTAGGCAACCTTCCATTTGTATGTTCTAACAAAATTCCTACAAATCTTTCAACACTTCCATAAATAACATTATGAAGCATTACTGGTCTCTTTCTTTTATTATCTTTATCAGTATATTCTAATTCAAATCGCTCAGGCATTGCAAAATCAAGCTGAATTGTTGCACATTGCCATGTCCTACCTAAAGAATCTTTAAGATGAAAATCAATCTTAGGACCATAAAAAGCACCATCCCCTGCATTAATTTTATATTTCATTTTTGTTTTCTTTAAAACATCTTCAAGTATTTTCTCTGCTTTATCCCATAATTTTTCACTACCTATCCTTTTCTCTGGACGTGTAGAAAGTTCAGTGAAATATTCAAATCCAAATTTCTTATAAACTTTATCTACTAAATACATAATCTTTTCTATTTCTTCTTCAAGTTGTTTTTCTGTGCAAAAAATATGAGCATCATCTTGTGTAAATTGTATAACCCTAAATAATCCTGCCAAAGTTCCTGAAAGTTCAACTCTGTGAACAACACCTAATTCGCCAACTTTTAATGGAAATTCTTTATATGATTTTGGTTTATTTTTATAAACAAGCATTCCACCAGGACAACTCATAGGTTTCACAAGAAATTTTCTTCCTTCATATTCTGTGACAAAATTATTCTCTTTATATTTATCCCAATGCCCTGAAATTTTCCAAAGTTTAGAATCCATAATCTGAGGAGTTTTTATTTCTTGATAACCATTCTTTCTGTGAATTTCTCTCCAAAATTTTGCTAATTCATTATAAATAATCAAACCATTATTATGCCAAAAAACCATCCCTGGAGCAATTTCATTAAAAGAAAACAAATCCATTTCCTTTCCAATAATTCTATGGTCATTTTTCTTAAGCTTTGAAGTATCTAATTTTGTTTTTGATAATTCTTTAAGTAATTGCTTTGGATCATATTTCTCTTCTATCTCATTCTCAGAAACTTTTATCTCCCTACTCAACTCACTCAAAGGATGTCCCTTGACTTTCAACTCAAATTCTTTATAATAACCAAAAGGAGCTCTCACAACATCAAAATCCTTATTTAATCCTTTCTCAGCTTCTCTCAAAACTTTCACTGCAATTTCAGGAGAAGCCAACTCACTTGAAAGATGAGCATAAGGATAAAGAACTATATTTTTTGCTTTAACTTGCTCTGCAATCTCTTTTATATTTTTTATCAACCCATTCGCAGCATCATCTCCTTTTTCAACAGCAGTCAAAATAACCAAAGCATCTTTTACTTCTTTTTCTTTTTTATCTTTTTCTTCAAGTTCTTCTATCTTCCTCAACGCTTTTTTCAAAGGTTTAAACTTAATATAATCACAATGTAAGGACAAAATCTTCATTTTAAAATCCCAAGCCTCCAGCTTTTATAAATTTAATTCTCATTAATTGTAGTAAATATCTAATCATTTTAAAGAAAAATGAACTCTACTTCGTAGTTGTAGTTGTTCTTGTTTTAGTAAATAAACTATTCTTCATAAATCATTTAATAAAAAGAGGTTTATAAAATTATTTATACAAAAACTTATCAATCTTCTTCTTAGCTAAAATTCTTTTTTTCTGATGTTCCTTCAAAAAAGCATTTATTTTTTCAATCAGAATTCCTTTTAATTCAGAAGTAAGCATTTCTCCTGTTCTATAAGCATCATAAATCGCCTTAAGTTTCTCATCATCTGGCTCAAAAAACATTTTAAGATACTGAAAACTTACATCAACATCAGGATTTCCACCTTTTTCTCTATGTTCTTTAAGACTTTTCCTTCCTCCAGAAAAAGCATATTTTCTAATTTTCCTTTCAACTTCCTTTGGAGAGTCTGTCATAGCAATAAAAGAATTCTCATCACTGCTTGACATTTTTCCTCCTCCTTTTAATCCAGGAAGAAAAGTGTGATATGTGGAAGCTATAGGTATAAATTTAAAATCTTTATTTTTATTCGCCATTCCTCTCGCTATTCTTATATGAGGATCTTGGTCAATACCTACAGGAATAAATGTAACAATAGGCTTTCCTTCAAACTCAGGCAATTGAGGATGATACATATCTGCCGCCTGTAACAAAGAAGCATTCATCTTTCCAGGTGAAATATCTCCATAAACTGCCTTAAATTCATTAAAAGTAGTATACCTTGAAAAATTAGAAGCTAGTCTATAATATGCATTTGACTTTTTAGAGTCATTACTTCTCTCACTCTGAAAATAAAAATCACAATTCTTGGGTTTTAGTCCTAAAGCAATATAATTCAAAAGATATTGGTCAATTGCTATATCTCTTAGTCCTTTAAGACTTTTTTTTCTTGCATTATAAGCTTCCAAATCTGCAACAGCAATATATAATTTTGCTCCAAGATTCTGATAAAAAATCATTTGATGAACTAAAATCATATGCCCAAGATGAAATTTCCCAGAAGGCATTAACCCAGTCATCATAACAAACTTCTTTTTATTTTTAACACAACTTAAGACCTTATCAAAATCCCTGTGCGAAAAAACCACCCCTCTTCTAAATAAAACATTCTTATTAAAAATCTCAGGGAGTTTAGGCATTGTTTTAACACCAAACTCTTTAATAAGTTTTTCATAATCAACATCACCAGAAACTTTCCAAGGGGTGACCTCCATTTTTTTCTTCATTTAATTATATAAGTAAAGTTCTTTATAAATTTTTCAAAATACAATTAAAAACATTTAAAAGTTAAATTAATATGTAATTTTATACAGATTCATAGAATTTGTTCTTAAATATTAAATAAAGGAGGAAAAATGGTAACAGGATATTGTGTAACATGTAAGAAAAAAGGTGTTAAAATTAAGGAACCTGTAATCTCAAAGACTTCAAGAGGAGGCTTTATTGCAAAAGGAATTTGTTCTAATTGTAATAAAACCAAAGTTTGTGCTATGATGTCAAAAGACAATGCAGAAAAAGCAATGAAATCCGGTGAAGCTAAAAAAGGATTTTAATTAATTTTTTAAACTAATTCTTATTTTATTTTTTATGTTAGTAAAAGTTATTCGCGCGCAAAGAGATATAGTAACAGTTTGTGATTCTGATTTATTAGGTAAAAAATTTGAACAAGGAAAATTCCAATTAGATTTAACTGGGACTTTTTTCAAAGGAGAAGAAATGTCTGAAAAACAAACAATCCAGATTATGAAAAACATGTCAAACGAAGATGCAACATTTAATATTGTTGGACAAAAATCAATAAACAC
>CAYPBD010000024.1:0-8193 GCA_964408905.1 Candidatus Woesearchaeota archaeon | reverse complement strand
AGAAAAGGAAGTTTGCAGTTTTGGCCGAGAAAAAGGGTCAATAAATTTTTGCCTAGAGTGAACTGGGATGCGATTAATTCTGGTAAAAATCTCAAAGGTTTTATTTGTTACAAGGCAGGTATGAAGTCTGCTTTTGTAAAAGATGACACTCCTAATTCTATGACAAAAGGTAAAAAAATTATTATTCCTGTTACAATTCTTGAATGCCCTGCAATGAAAATATTTTCTATAAGATTCTACAAAGATGGCAAGGTTTCTAAGGAAATTTTGGCTCAAAGTTTTGAAAAAGAGTTGAAGAAAAAAGTTAAACTTCCAAAAAAGAAAATAGAGGTCAAGTTTGAAGGTGATTATGATGATGTGAGAGTTATTGTTTATTCTGTTGTTAAAAAGGCTGGTTTGAAGAAAAGTCCTGATTTAATTGAACTTGGACTTGCAGGAGATGTTGAATCAAAAGTTAATTTTATTAAAGAAAAATTGGGCAAAGAAATTCTTGTTTCAGATATTTTTGAAAAAGGACAGCTTGTTGATTTAAGAGGTTTGACAAAAGGAAAAGGATTGGTTGGACCTGTAAAAAGATTTGGTATTACATTAAAATCACATAAATCAGAAAAAGGTGTAAGAAGACCTGGAAGTATTGGTCCATGGCATCCTGCAAGAGTTACATTCAGAGTTCCAATGGCAGGGCAACTTGGAATGTTCACAAGAGTTATTTATAATAATCAAATAATTGATTTGGGAAAATCAGAGGGCAAATTCAAAAATATAAAAAATTATGGTGATGTTAAAACAGATTATGTTATTGTTTCTGGAAGTGTCCAAGGACCTGCAAAAAGACAATTATTAATTACTACTCCTTTAAGAGAAACTAAAAAACAGAAGAAAAAGAATTATTCTTTGGAGGAATTGAGATGAACGAAGAAATTTATCATACTTTTTTTAATTTACCAAGAATAGGAAAGGTAAAAGTTTATTCAAATGAAGATGATTGGAAAAAAATAAGTGATGTAATGACTTTTTTTTCTAAAGAAGGAAATATTTATCTCCCAGAAAAAGTAGCAGTAGCAATTATAGAAAATAATTTAGCAGGGCTTTTTGCATGGAGCGGAAATGCAAATCTTTCTACATTTTACTCTATTAATGGAGAAAAAATAAATCATATAAAAACAGATAAAACAAGCGAATTAATGAAAAGAATAATAAAATATGAAAAAGAAGGATGGGAGTTTTATCAAAAAAATAAAAGTGAAGAGAATTTTAATAGATATTGCACGAAAGATTTTATGAAAGGTTCCCAAGAATTTTCAAATGTTGAAGAACAATCGATTTATGAACAAATTTATCCTTTTGTTATGGAGGAACTTGGAAGATGAAAGCAAAAATATTAACAATTGAAGGAAAGGAAAAAGGAACAATTGAATTGCCTAAATGTTTTTCTGAAAAAATTAGAGAGGATATTGTTGCGAAAGTTTTGGAAGCAAAGAAATCACAACAGCCTTATTCCCCTTCGCCTGTTGCAGGAAAACAACATGCTGCTCGAGGTAAAATAAAACATTTGAGACATGTTTGGAAGAGTGGTTATGGTAGAGGACGTTCAAGAATTCCAAGAAAACAAATGTCAAGAAGAGGTTCACAATTTGTGCAGGTTGGTGCAGAAGTTCCTTTTGCAAGAGGAGGTATGAGAGCTCATCCTCCAAAAATCCTTTCAATGATGAATTTTAAAAAAATAAATAAAAAGGAAATGAGAATTGCATTAGCTTCTGTATTAAGTGCTACTATAGATGAAAAAATTGTAAAGAACAGATATGAAAGATTAAAAGATAAAAAAATTTCTGAATTACCTTTAATTGTTGAAACAAAAATAAATTCTTTGAAAACTAAAGATTTGCTTGCAAGTTTGAAAAAGATTCTTGGAAAAGAATTATTTGAAGTTGCTATTAAGAAAAAATCTATTCGTGCAGGAAAAGGAAAGATGAGAGGAAGAAAATATAAGTCAAGTGCAGGGATGCTTTTAGTTACAGGAGAAAATGAAGATTTGAAGATAAAAGCTTTTGATGTCAGAAACGTAAAAAGTTTGAGTGTTACAGATTTGGCTAAAGGAGGTGTTGGAAGATTAACAATGTATACTGAAAATGCAATTAAAAATTTAGGAGAAAAAATATTATGAAACCAATAGTTACTGAAAAAGCTGTTATGATGATTGAAGCCCAGAATGTTTTGACATTTGTAACTACAAAAGAAAAGACAAGAACTGAAATAAAAAAAGAAATTGAGAATTTATTTAATGTAAAAGTTGAGAAAGTTAGAACTTTGGTAAAGAATAATAAAAAATATGCTTATGTTAAATTAAAAAAAGAATTTCCAGCTATTGATGTGGCTGTGAAATTAGGATTAATGTAATGGGTTTCTTTTTTAGAAAAAAAGAAACTACACTGGTAGAAAAAACTAAAAATGTAAATTCAAGAAAAATTTAAAATGGGAAAAAGAATAATTCAACAGGCGCGAGGGCATGGAAGTTTTACTTATAGAGTTAAAAGAAAAGCATACAAGTGCAAGTTGCAATATCCAAGAGAACTTAAAGGAGAAGGAGAAGTTATTAAATTATTTAATTCATCTGGACACTCAGCGCCATTGGCAAAAATTAAATATGATAAAGGAACTTTTTGTATTCCTGCATTTAAAGGAATGTTTGAAGGACAAAAAATAAATTTTGAAGGAAAAGAGATAAAAGAAGGAAATATATCAAGATTGAAAGATATTCCTGTAAAGACTCATATTTATTGTATTGAATCACGGCCTGGTGATGGAGGAAAGTTCATTAAAACATCAGGAAGTTCTGCTATTGTGAATAATATTGGAGACAAAATTAGAATTTTAATGCCTTCAAAAAAAGAAAAGAAATTTAATAAAAATTGCAGAGCTATTATTGGTGTTGTTGCAGGAGCAGGAAGACTTGACAAACCTGTTGTTAAAGCAGGCAAAAAATATTATATTAAAAGATCAAAAGGTAAATTATGGCCAAGAACATCTGCGGTAAAAATGAATGTTATAGACCACCCATTTGGTTCAGGAAGAGGAAAGAGAGTTAAAAGCAAGATTGCTAAAAGAAATGCTCCACCTGGAAGAAAAGTTGGATTATTGAGACCAAAGAGAACTGGTAGGAGGAAGAGATAATGAATGAAAAGAAAATAAAAGAGATATTAAAAAATCAGCAAGAATATGTGAATGAAGCAAAGAGAATAGCAGATAGAGGGTTTTTAGAAGAAAGTGCTTTGTTCCTTAGTGGAGCAAAAAATTGTAAAGAGGCAATTTATGCATTGTTAATGGAAGTTAAATCAGATGAAAGGGGACTTATCAGAGTAACTAAACAAGTATTGGATAATATACAAAAAAATGCAGACCATTATTATGCAAAAGAAACGCAAAAAATTTATTTAGAAGGGTTAGAATATTATGAAAGAAAATTAAAGGATTGGGAATTTACAAAGTTAATGAATTAAAATGGAATCACATAAAAAACAATTTACTTTCAGAGGAAAAAGTCTTGAAGAGTTGAAAACTTTAAGTGTAAGAGAATTTGCTAAATATGTTAAATCAAGACAAAGAAGAAGCATCTTAAGACAATTTCAAGAAATAGAAAATTTTGTGAATAGGGCTAAGAAAAAAATAGCAAAGGGCAAAAAAGTAAAAACTCATAAGAGAAGCATTGTGATTGTTCCTGAAATGGTTGGAATGAAAATTCAGATATATAATGGGCAAAGATTTACCCCTGTAGAAATAATCGGAGAGATGCTTGGACATAGATTAGGAGAATTCGCTTTAACAAGAGCAAGAATTAAACATGGAAAAGCAGGAGTAGGTGCAACTAAGGGAACTCGTGCTAAATCAAAGAAATAAAATGACTGAAAAAGATTACAATCCAGAACAAAGAACTTCAAAAGCAATGAAGAAGCAGACAAATATGAAAAAAATAGAGGTAGCTCCTGTGAAAAAAGTTGAGACAGAAAAAAAGAAAGAAACTGAAAAGAAAAAAGAAAATGTTCAAGATAAAAAAGAAACAAAAGTTAAGAAAAAACAGCCTGTGAAAGTTATTAAGAAAGATGAGGCAGTTGTTAATGGAAGAAGTTTGCCTATTTCAACAAAATATTCAATGGCGATTTGCAAATTTATTAAGAATAAATCTATTGAAAAAGCACTTGTAGATTTGAATGAAGTTTTGAAATTTAAGAAAGCAATTCCAATGAAAGGCGAAATTCCACATAGAAAAGGAAACATAATGTCAGGAAGATATCCTTTGAATGCTGTTAAACAATTTATAAAATTATTAAAAAATTTATTGGCTAATTCAAATGTTAATGGATTGGAAATGCCTGTAATTTCTAAAGCTATTTCTAATATGGCATCTCGTCCTTATGGAAGATTTGGAAGTATTAGAAGAAAAAGAACTCATGTTCAAATTAAAGCAATTGAAAAAAATAAATTGAAGGAGAAAAAACATGGAAGAAAGAAAAACAGTTGAGTTTAAGAAAAAGGAATTTAAAATTAGAGAGTATATAAAAAAAAGATTAGAAAAAGGAAAAATAAGCAAAGTTAGAATAGAGTATACTCCTATTGGAGAAAAAATAATTGTTTCAACTCATAAACCAGGTTTAGTTATTGGAAGAAAAGGAGAAAGAATTGCAGAACTAACAAGGGTTTTGAAAAATAGATTTAAGCTTGAAAATCCAAGTGTTGAAATAGATGAGATAAAACAACCAGAATTTGATGCTCAGATAATTGCAGATGAGATTGCATTGGGATTGGAAAGATTTGGTCCTTTAAGATTTAAAGTTATTGCATATAGAACATTGCAAAAAATAATGGATGCTGGAGCATTAGGGTGTGAAATAATTTTGAGTGGAAGACTTCCTGGAGCAAGAGCAAAATCATGGAGATTTGCACAAGGATATCTTAAGAAAGTTGGAGATAGTGCAAAAGTTGTTGACAGAGCCCAGGCAATAGCTCAAACAAAACCAGGAACAGTTGGAGTTAAGGTAAGTATTCTTTCACCTTATGCTAAATTAAAAGATAAAATAAATATGGATGAAGAATTTGTGAAGAAATTAAAAGAAAATTCAACCAAAGTAGAAAAACAAGAAAAGGAGAAAGAAAAATAAAATGGCTAATATGAAAATCAAAGATATTCAAAGAATGAGTAAAGAAGAACGAGAAAAAAAGATTAAAGAATTAAAATTGGAATTAGTTAAATCAAAAGTAAGTGCTTCAAAAACAGGAAGCTCAAAGATAAAGGAAATTAAAAAAATAATTGCAAGAATGATTACACTCAATAACCAAGGGAGTAAAATCCCTAAGGAGGTTGAGACTAAGAAATAAACAATGGAAATATGTCCAAAATGTGGCTTGCCTGAGCAAGCATGTGTATGTGAGCAGATTGTAAAAAGTTCGCAAAGGATAAAGGTAACAACCGATAAGAAAAGATATGGAAAGATTGTTACTATTGTAAGTGGATTCGAGAGTGGAATTGATGTAAAGAAAATCGCAAAGGCTCTGAAAAATGAGTTGGCTTGCGGTGGAACTTACAAAGATAACATAATAGAACTTCAAGGAGACCACAGGAAGAAAATAAAAGAACTGCTGGTTAAACTTGGATTTGATGAAGAATCTATTGAATAAACATACACAATAAAAGAAAATAAAATGAAGACAAAGAAAATGAAAAAAACTGGAAAGACAGAAGTAGCTGGGACTATATGTTCTGATAAAGATTGTCCTGTTCATGGAAATTTAAAATCAAGAGGACAAATTTTTAGGGGAAAAGTTATTAAGAAATTTCATAAAAGAATTGTAATAGAGTTTGAAAGGATGATTTATATTAGAAAATATGAAAGATATACTAAATCTAAAACGAAAATTCATGCTAGACTTCCAACTTGTATGGAAAAACAAGTTAATGTTGGAGATTTAGTTGAAGTTAAAGAATGTCGACCTTTGAGTAAAATAATTCATTTTGTATTTGTTAAGAAAATTAAATCAGGAGAAGAGAAAAAATGAAAGCAATAAGTGCGAAAGGAACGGCAGGATTGAATTTGGGTGCAAAGATGATTGCTTCTGATAATAGTGGAGCAAAGATAGTCAAAATTGTTTCTGTAAAAAGATGCAAAGGTAAAAAAGGAAAACAAGGGTGTGCAAAAATTGCTGACAGAGTTAAAGTAAGTATAAGAAAAGGAGTTCCTGATATGAAAGGGAAAGTTTTTGATGCTATTGTCATTAGACAAAAAAAATCTTATAGAAGACTCAGTGGAGAGAGAATTGCATTTGAAGACAATGCAGTTGCAATTTTAAAAGATGAAAAAGGAAATCCAAAAGGAACTCAGATTAAAGGACCAGTTGCAAGGGAGGTACAAGAGCGATGGCCGCAAGTTGCAAAAATCGCAAATATTGTTTATTAAAATGAAAAAGAAATTTTCAACTAAGTGGAAGTCAAGCAAACAACCTCGAAAGCAGAGAAAATATTTAGCAAATGCTCCATTGCACTTAAAAAGAAAATTATTGAGTGTAAATTTATCTAAAGATTTAAGAAAAAAATATGAAAAAAGAAATATTGTAATTAGAAAAGGAGATGTAGCTAGAATCATGAAAGGAAAGTTTAAGGGAAAGAAGGGGAAAGTAATTAATGTTAATATAAAAAAACTATCAATAAATATAGAAGGAATTCAGGTAAAGAAGAGAGATGGTTCAAAAGCAAATGTTAAGTTGCAACCTTCAAATTTACAAATCATTGAATTAAATATGGATGATAAGAAAAGATTAAAACAAATACCTAAAAAAGAAAAATCAAAAAGTAAAAGTAAGGAAAAGAAAAAATGACTCACCTAAAAAGACAAAAAATTCCAAAGAATTGGCCTTTGCCTAGAAAAGGTTCTGTTTATGTAGTTAATCCTAGCTTTGGCATGAATAAAGGAATTCCTGTTTTAATTATCTTAAGAGATTTATTAAAAGTTGCTCAAAATAGAAAAGAAGTAAAAAGAGCCCTTCATGAAAAAAATATTTTATTAAATGGAAAAATTATTAGAGATGACAAGCAACCAATAATGCTTTATGATATTTTGACAATTATTCCTGCAAAGAAAAATTATAAATTAAATTTGAAAGAAAATGGAAAATTTAAGGTTGAGGAAGTCTCTGAGAAAGACTCTGAAAAGAAGATTGCAAAAGTTATTGGGAAAAAGATTTTGAAAGAGAAAAAAATGCAACTTAATTTAATTGATGGAAGAAATTTTTTAACAGATTTAAAATGCAATGTTAATGATTCTGTTTTAATTAATTTTAAAAATAAGAAGATAGAAAAGTGTTTGCCTTTGAAGGAAAAATCTAGAATAATTATTTTTGCCGGAAAACACTCTGGTAAAGAGGGAATTATTGAAAAATTAGATTTAGATAAAAAAATGGCAAAGGTAAGTAATAAAAAAGGGACAATTAATGTTTTAATTAAACAGTTGATGGTAATTGAGTAAAATGAATCCAATGCAAAAAATCAAAATTGAGAAAGTTGTTTTAAGTATAGGCGGGACTGGAGAGAATCTAGAAAAAGGAGTTAAACTTCTTGAAATGCTTATTAAACAAAAACCAGCAAAAATGAAATCTAAAAAAAGAATTCCTTCTCTTGGAGTTAGGCCTAAATTAGAAATTGGAGCTGTTGTTACAATTAGAAAAAATCCTGAACAGGTTTTGAAAAGAATGTTGATGGCAATTGATAATAAATTAAAGAAGAAACAGATAAGTGAAAATACTTTTTCTTTTGGAATAGAAGAATATATTGAAATTCCTGACACAGAATATCAAAGAGATATTGGAATGATTGGACTTGATGTAACAGTTGTTTTTACGAGAGCTGGGCGAAGAGTTAAATTGAAAAAGATAAAAAGAGGAAAAATTCCAAAAAGACAAATAATCACTAAGGAAGAAATAATTAAATTTATGGAAGATAATTTCCAGACAGAATTTAGATAAAATGACTGCAAGCGATTGGAAAAAAATATTAAAACAGCTTGAAAACAAACCTGAGATAAAGGTGAAATTTTTGAAACATTGCAAACCAAAAGAAAGAAAAACTGGAATAGCTGTGCAAAAATGTGAAAGATGCGGAAGATTTGGTGCTCACATAAAATCATATGGATTAAATTTATGCCGACACTG
>CAYPBD010000023.1:0-8603 GCA_964408905.1 Candidatus Woesearchaeota archaeon | reverse complement strand
ATTAAAATTATCTAAATGAATTTCTTCTAAATCCAAAAGAGAAACATCAATAGGCATTCCTTTTTCATTACTATGAATATTTTTTAATTCTTTCAAAATAACATCTCCAGCTCTTTCACAACCTTTTGTTTTGCCCAATCCATTAATCCCAGGAACTTTAACAATAAACATGACAACAACTAAGAAAAAGAGTTTTTAATATTATTTATCATCCAAAAAGAGAACTCATCCAATCAAGAAAACGTTGCCACAAACCATATTTTTTCCAAGAACATTCCTTTATTTGATTGCATTCATTTTGATTCAAAATCATACAAGAAATTCCTTGTTCTCCCTCACAAGATGAACTTGCTTTGTTCCAAAAACAAAAATTATCATTTGTGATTAAACCGGCATCACTTAAACTTTTTGCCTCTCGCGAAGCAAAATCACATTGAGATTCAGACGTAAAAGTATTACAAGGTAAAGTTCCATCACAATACTCAGTTAAAGTTGCTAAATTAAATGATGTAAAGAAGGGATATTCAACAGAAGTAATTGTACCAAATCTATTTCTTGTTAATTGAGGTGGAAGATTTAACATGCTTACAGGTTCATCATTTACCACAGCAAAAGAACCAATTAAAGGCTCATAATCTTGAGCAGAAATTATTTTAGTTTTATCATTTAAAGAAACTTCAACAAAAAAATAAGCATTACCATTATAATTAATTTTATTTAAATCTTCAATAGATAAATCCCATTGGACAGTTACTTCTTTATTTTCATTAACAAATCCTTGAAGTGCATCATTTCCTTTTCTCAATTCAATTGGATTAGTTTTTTCAAACCAATTCTTTCCTGCACTAGAATTAGTTGGATCTGAAACAAAAAGTTGAGAATATTTATTCCAATCAAAATAATAAATATCAAAATTAACTGCAGCCCCATTATCTAAATCAAAGTCTACAAAAGCAATAGTAATTGGTATGGTCTCCCCATTCTGAAGCTCTTTAAGGTTTTTATCTTTCAAAAAATTAGTTCCTGTCCAATAAAGTTTTTTTGAAAATGAACCATCAAGAACGCAATTTAAAAGAAAACCAATTTTTGAAGTACATTCGTTCAAAGTTAAATCATCACAATTTTTTGAATCTCCTGAACAAATTGAAGTTTCATCATTCCAAGCACATCCATAATTTTCGCACATTTGCAAACTATCTCCAGACCAAAAATCACATGGAGGGGATTCTCCATTAGGAAGTGTAATACTTTTTCCATTTAAAAGAGAAATTGTTCCACTTCCAAAAGAAGGCAAAGCACATTTTCCAGATTTTTCAGAAGAATAACATTTTCCAACTATACAAACTCCTTCAGAGCAAGTTCCACAATCAGTTGTACCCCCTCCATAAATTTCAGGATTATCTTCCCAAATACCACATTCGTATCCTAAATCTTTACAATCAATTTCAGCACTAACAAAACTCCCAATCATTATAAATACAAATAAAAAACATATTCCAAAAATTACCAAACTCTTTTTCATAAAATTATTTAGAAATATTATATATATACTTTTTGGTTATTTTTGTCCACTAGGCACCAAAGCAAAAAAACTATAATTTTTTCCTTTTATTTTAGAAGCCATTTCTTTAACATCTTCTAATTTTACATTCTTAATATTTTTTCCAAATTCATAGAATTCTTCTGCATTTCCTTGAATTTCACTCACAAGTAAATTAACCATCTGAATCTGAGAATCTTCCATAGAAATCTGATAATTTCCAATCAATTGTCCTTTAACTTTTTGAAGCTCATCTTCATCTAATTCTTCTGCAACTTTTTTGAATTCTTTCAAAATAAGCTTCTTAACTTTCTCAATATTCTCTTTCATTGTTCCGACATAAATAAAATTATATGAAAAATTTTTATTAATATTGGAGTTACCTTTTATTGCATAAGCCAAATTTCTTTTTTCTCTTATTTCATTAAACAACCTTGATGCCATTCCCTCTGCCATTAAACAGCTTAGAATTCTAGCAACATAATTTCTCTTATCATTTGCAAGAGGAGTATGATAAGCAAAAACCAAATTCGCTTGCTCTATTCCTTTTCTTTCTTCAATTTTTCCTTCATTCATTAATTCAAATTTCTGTTTTGGCACTTTCCCTTTCTCTCCAGTAAAATTTTTTTCAGCAAATTTAACCAATTTTTCAAAATTTGCATTTCCAACAACACATAAAATTAAATTATTTGTTTTATAAATCTCTTCAAATTTATTTTTTATCTTCTCTCTATTAACAGAATTCATTGTCTCAAGCGTTCCTGCCAAATTAATTTTCATAGTTCCAGTATACAAAGATTTCTGGATTTCATCAAAAACATGTAATTTAGGGTTATCATGATACATTTTAATCTCTTCAAAAATAACTTTTCTTTCCTTCTCTAATTCTTTTTTATCAAACAAAGGATTCTTTATCATATCACTCAAAACATCTAAAGCAATATTTAATTTAGTCGAAGGCATTTTGCACCAATAAGCCACAACTTCTTCTGAAGTAAAACCATTCAGCTCCCCCCCATTCCATTCAATTTCTTGTGCAATTTTTTTTGTATTTCTTGTAGGGGTTCCTTTATACAACATATGTTCAATAAAATGAGAAATCCCTTTTTCTTCTTCAGATTCATTTATTCCTCCACTACGCACAGCAAATGCAACACTTACAATAGGCAAATCTCTTTTCTCAAAAAGAATAGTCATACCATTAGGCAAAACCTTTTTATGAAACTTAGGATTCATTTGGCATTTCTCCTATAACAAATGAATGAAATTCTCTGATTTAATTTCATAAATAAAAAGAACCAATCAAATATATAAAGATAATGGTGCATTCAAATTATTATTTTATAAAAAACCAATATCCTAATACTATAATTGCAAGAATTATAACAATCCAGAACCAAGCAGGTATTTTCCTCTTTTTTTTCATTTCCATTCATAATTAAAGATTTCTTTTTTTATAAATATTTCAATTAAGTTACTTTTTTAAAATTTAAAAGTTTTAAAATTAAATGCCAGTAAATGCACATCCAAATTATCTTGCAGCAGAAAGAGATTACTTAAATGCAGAAACAAAAGAACAAAAAATCCGTGCTCTAAAAAAAATGATTTCACATGCCCCAAGCCATAAAGGAGCAGAAAATCTTCGAGCTCAATTAAAAAGAAGATTAGCCAAATTAAAATATTCAAAAGAAAAAGAGATTAAACAAAAAAAAGCAGGAAAAGAAGGAATAAAAAAAGAAGATATGCAAGCAGTAATTATCGGAAAAACAAATTCAGGTAAATCTTCTTTACTAAAAATTCTAACAAATGCAAAACCAAAAATATCTATAAATCCTTTTACAACAACCAAACCAGTAATAGGAATGATGTTATACAATTCAGTCCAAATTCAATTAATTGAAATTCCAGCAATAGAATCAGAATTTTATGACAAAGGAATTGTTTACACTGCTGATGTTATTCTAATTTTAATAAATTCTTTAGATGATTTAAAAGAAATAGAAAAAAAGATAAAAACTTCTGGAAAAAAAATTATTGTATTTAATAAAATAGATTTGCTTTCTCAAAATGAAAAAAGAAAAATCTCTGCTACACTCCAATCAAGAAAATATAATTTTCAGATGGTTTCAACAAAAACAAAACAAGGAATCAAAGAATTAAAAGAAAAAATATTTCAAAGTTTTGATAAAATAAGAATTTATACAAAAGAGCCAGAAAAAAAAGCAGATAAAAATAAACCAATGATTTTAAATCCTAATTCTAAAGTTAAAGATGTTGCTGAAAAGATTCTAAAAGGTTTTTCAAATAAAATAAAACAAACAAAAATATGGGGCCCTTCTTCAAAATTCCCTGGACAAATTATAGGATTAAATCATAAATTAAAAGACTTAGATATTGTTGAATTTAAAACAAAATAAATTTAAATAAAAGAAAATAGACTAATATAAGATGAAAGGAGGTGCAAAAATGGAAGGAAAGAAAATACCTACAGGGGTAAAGGTTATATCTATTCTATACTACATTACTGCGATTTTGGCAATTATTTTTGGATTGCTTTTTCTTTTTGGAGGTGGAGCAATAGCAAACTTAATTCCTGGTTTAGGTATTCTTGGAGGAGGCCTATTTATAACTATAGGGATAATTTTCATTGGTTTGGGAATCCTTGGATTTTTCATAGGAAGAGGATTATGGAAAGCCAAAAAATGGGCAAGAATACTTGTAATTGTTTTCGCAGGATTAGGTATAATTTCTGCAATAACCCAAATGGTTCAGGGAGATTTTATGAGTAGTATTATAAATCTTGCAATAAATGGAATTATTGGAGGTTACTTAATCATTAGCAAAAAAGTAAAGAAAACCTTTGCATAATTTCAGAAACTAAATTTTTTTATTTATTTTATTTTTTATTCTGAAAACTTCTAACTTGTTCTAAAAGTTTTTTAGCCTTTTTATTTTTCTTAAAATATTCACGAACAGGAATTAACAATTCATTAATATATTTTGCACAGGAATTTTTCAAATCCAAAGGATGAATTTCTTTTTTCAAATAAGCTTTTTCCAAATTAGAATAACTTTCAAAAAAAACATTTCCTCCAAACTTATCAGGACGTTCAATAGTAATTCCTTTAAATTTTTCAAAAACAATATATTTCATATATTCTAAGATAGGATTATCCTCAACTTTTGCTTCAGGGCAATAAGCTTTATTAAATTTTTTATGGATTTCCTCTTCAGTATCAGTCATAAAAATTGCAGTATTTGGTTTTGACTTGCTCATTTTAATTTCAATTTTTCTGTCAATAGAACTCAAATTCTTATCTGCCTTTGGTTGACTTAAACCCATTAACATATGATGACTTATTACAACAGGAGGTTTAAATCCCAATTTTGGGAAAAGTTCTCTAGCCAACATATTAACTTTTCTTTGATCCATTCCAAGTTGTGCAATATCTGCTTCAAGATGATGAATATCTGCTGCTTGCATTAAAGGATACAAAATCTGCGCAGAAGGATTACTCGTGCTCTCTTCACGCCCCATAATCTGTCCGCACCTAAGAACTCTATTCACACTTGCTTTCATGGAAAGTTTCAAAACTGTCTCCCAATATTCAGGATGCTCCTTAATAAAATCACTTGCCCAAATAAATTCAATATTTTCCATATCAAGTCCGCATGCCTTCCAAACCTCAATAAAATATTTTCCAACAATTCTAATTTTTTCCAAATCTCCGCCATACTTGTTATTCAACATCCCAAACCAGTCAGCAACCCAAAACTTAAACTTAATTCCAATGGAAATCAATTTATTCACATTAATTGTTCGCAAAAGTCCCTGAGCAATATGAATCTGTCCTGAAGGTTCAAAACCATCATAAGCAACAGGATTTTTCTTCTTCTTTAATAAATCCTTTAATTCTCTTATTGTAATAATTTCTTCTCCAACGCTTTCAATTATTTTCAACTTTTCATTAATATTCATTCCCATAACACAATTAAAAGATAAAGAATTTATAAAACTTCTTCAAATGTTAATCCAAATTCTAATTACTCTTATCATTGGCATCTTAGCTGGAACCTTCACTGGCTTAATTCCTGGAATTCATATAAATTTAATTGGAGTTTTTCTTGTTTCTCTATCTGCTTCTTTATTCAGTTCCCTAAATCCAATTTATATTGTAATATTTATTTCTTCAATGGCAATCACCCATACTTTTATTGATTTTATTCCTTCAATATTTTTAGGATGTCCAGATACAGATACAGAACTTTCTATTTTACCAGGACATGAATTACTTAAACAAGGACAAGGATATCAAGCAATAATTTTAACTTGTTACGGAAGTCTTGCAGCAATTTTTATTTTAATTTTAATTCTCTTTCCTTCTATATTAATAATTCCAAAAATTCAAAATATTCTTCCAACAATAATTCCAGGACTATTAATTTTAATTTCTTTCTTTTTAATATCAACAGAAAAAAGAAAATTTATTTCATTAATTATTTTTTTTATTTCAGGGATTCTTGGATATTTTGTTTTAAATTTTTCTTCAATAAACCAGCCTCTTTTTCCATTATTAAGTGGATTATTTGGAAGTTCAATGTTAATTACAAGTATAAAAAATAAAACTCAAATTCCAAAACAAGAAATAAAAAAACCTGAAATAAAAATCTTCAAACCTTTGTTAGGTTCTTTAATTGCTTCTCCAATTTGTAGTTTTCTTCCAGGACTTGGTTCAGGACAAGCAGCAATCATAGGAAACTCAATTTCCAAAAATGATAAAAAAGGTTTTCTTGTTTTACTCGGAGCAACAAACACTTTAGTTATGGGTTTTTCTTTCATAACTCTTTATCTTATTTCAAAAACAAGAACAGGCGCAGCATCTGCAATAAAAGAAATAATTGGAACATTAAATTTAAATTTATTAATCTTAATTTTAATAATTATTTTAATCTCAGGAATAATCTCTTTTTTCTTAACAAAAAATCTAGCAAAATTCTTTTCACAAAAAATTCACAAAATAAATTACACTAAAATATCAATAGCAACATTAATTTTTCTTTCAATAATTGTTTTACTTATTTCAAATTTTCTCGGATTAATAATATTCATTATTTCAACAATTTTAGGAATCTTTTGTATTCATCTAAAAGTTCGAAGAACAAATATGATGGGATGTTTATTGATTCCTACTATAATCTTTTATTTGTTTTAAGAATCTAAAAAATTATTGATTTATTTTAAACAAAATACTCAGCCAATCAGTAAATCTTTCCCATAAACTATCTGCTTTCCAAGAACATTTCCATTCTCTGCAAGTATCTCCATCGCCAATAATAGAACAAGAAATTCCTTCTCCAAAACAAGAAGAAGTTTCATCTTCCCATTCACAATTTCCACCTTCTTCTATAGATTCTTCACATTCCCATTTCTTAAAAAAAGATTCACAAGAAATTGTTCCACTACATTCTCCTTTTTTAGTGATTAATGCTAATCGATGTTCCTCAATAGGGATAGATTCTACTGTTCTCCATTGATTTATTTTCCCACTAGAAGAATATACCATCTTTCCATCCTTTTTAACAGTAAAAAAGAAATAATCTCTACCATTATATTTTGCTTTAGACAAATCTTCTTCTGATATGACCCAATTCGCAATAGCAGTTCCTTCTTCATTAACAACTCCTTTAATTGCATTATTTCCAACTTTTAGAGCAATAGCATCCAAATATTCTATCCCTTCATTAGTCTCTCTAACTCTTAAACCTGCTCCTTTTGGAATTTTATAAATTTCAAAATCTAAATTTGTGCCTTCCGGAAATCCAGAATTTTCTAATACCATAATTAAAGGAATCCCAATATCATCAATATTTTTAATAACATTTTCATCAACAGAAACAACTAAATCTCCAAGACTATTTGAAACTCCTTCTCCTTTCCAGTAAAGTTTTTGCGTGTATATCCAACTATTCTCCCATTCGCAAATTGGATCTTGAGAAGTTAAACAATCTTCAGTATGTGATAAACAAGAAGATTGGCTCTTTTCAAAATTTAAACAATCTCCCAATTCAATAAATGAATAACATTTTCCTATAATACATGCTCCATTATTGCATTCTCCACATTCTAATTTTTCTCCACAACCATTATTCCAATTACCACATTCTGCTACCAAAGCAGAACAAGTTTCTGGTATACAATCTTCAGCATTTACAGATACTCCTACAAAAATTAATAACAAAAATAAAATTCCAAAAATAATCAAACTCTTTTTCATATTACTAAAATTAAAATTTTATATATATACTTTTCGTTCTCAAAACCAAGCCTCCAACTTTTCTTGTTTTTCTAACTCCTTCCCAAAAATACTATCAATATATCTCTTCACAAGTTCAAGACTTTGTCTAAGATAAGGAGATAAATCATAACTTTGTGCTAAATCTAAAGCAGGTTCAAGATATTTTTTTATTCCCCCCTCATTAACTGTAAAAATTATTTTTCCTCCACACTTAGAACAAACTCCATTCAAAGGAGGTCTTCTCATAACTTCATTACATGCAACACATCTAAAACCCTGCATTGAAAACTTTCTCAAATTACCTTTCAAATCCCTCATAAAATGCCTTTCAATTATTAACCTCGCTGTATCTGCTGTATCAACCGCCCTAATCTTCTCAACAAGCTTCATTTGATGCTGTACCTTCTCCTGCATTGTTCCCAAAGACTTATACGCAGAACATGCAATTCCTTCATTAAAATTAGAAGTATTATGAGTAAATCCAATTCCAACAAAAGGATTCTTACCCTCTTTCAAAATGTTTTTCACAATTGGAACACTTTTAACTTCAGAAGAATGCAACCTCTGTTCAGCTTTTTCATATAATTCCAAAGGATATGAATAACACATTTCTAAATCTAAAATTTGGTCGTCAACTTCTCCTGCATCAATTTTTGCATTTAAAACCAAAGGAGCATCTTGAGTTCCTCCTCTATGCGAAGGTAAAAACTCCTTTGAAAAATTTAACAAAACCTCTCCTAAAAGCATAATCGCTGCCTCATCACCAT
>CAYPBD010000022.1:0-9190 GCA_964408905.1 Candidatus Woesearchaeota archaeon | reverse complement strand
CTGCGCAAATTTCTTTTGAGAAATCTCCTATTGTGTAAACTGAAACTTTTTCTCCGTATTTTTTATCAAAGATTCCCATTGCTCCCTTTTTTCTTGCTTCTGCTGGAGACATTTCTTGTCTTTTAACTTCGCATGATTTTTGAATTTGAGCATTTACTGAATCTTCAATTTTTTTTATTTCTTCTTTTGTAAGTTTTCTTGGAAAGTTAAAATCAAATCTTAATCTTTCTGGAGTTATATTACTTCCTTTTTGAATTATGTTTTTATCTTTCAAAACATTTCTTAAAGCTGCTAATAATAAATGAGTTGCAGTGTGAAGTTTGGTTGTTTTTTCTGATTGGTCTGCTAATCCTGATTTAAATTTTCCTGCTGAAGCTGTTCTTGAAAGTTCCTGGTGTATTTTACATTCTTTTGCAAAACCTTTTTCATCTACTTTGATTTTTTTGCTTTGTGCAAGTTCTTTTGTTAATTCAATTGGAAATCCAAAACTTTGGTAGAGCAAGAAAGCATCTTTACAATCAATTTTCTTTTCTTCTTTAATTATTTTTTCAAACTTATTAATTCCTTTTTCTAATGTTTTTTCAAATTTATCTTCTTCTTTATTTAGTTCATCTATAATAAATTGCTTTTTTTCTTTTAGTTCTGAATAGTCTGAATAAATTTTTATTATTTCTTTTGTTAGAGGCGTGGTTATATCTTTGTTTGTTTCAATCCCTAATTTTTTTCCATACATTATTGCTTTTCTAATTAATCTTCTTAAAACATATCCTTGTTCTGTGTTTGAAGGAGTAATGTCTTCTGCTAAAATAAAGACAGATGCTTTAATATGGTCTGCAATTATTCTCATTGCTCGTGTGTCTTCTTTGTCTTTTCCATATTTTTTTCCAGATAGTTTTTCAATTTGTTTAATTAAAGGTTTGAAAACTTCTGTTTGGTAATTATCTTTAGTTCCTTGCAATAATGCTAGTGCTCTCTCAACTCCCATTCCAGTGTCAATGTTTTTTTGTTTTGCATTGAGAAATCTTGGGAGATTTTTTTTTATCCATTTTATAATTTGGAGGTTATTTTTTTTATATAATGCAGTTAATTTGATTCCTGCTTTTTTTGCGGATTCAAGATGTTCTTCTTTATGGTCAAAGTAGATTATTCTTTCTTTATAGTTTGTTTGTTCCCAACCATGTCTTTTTATTAATTTTTCAAAGTATTCTGGATTATTTTTTGAGGGAGATTTTTCTAAAGTATAAACGGGAAATTTGCATCTTTCTTTATGTAATATTGTTTTAATTTCTTCTTTTGGTACATTTGTAACTACCATTATATTTACTGCACTTGCGTCTCTTAATTTAGTAAGAAAATCCATAAGATCTTTATTTATGGTTTTATTTTCTTTTATTAAACATTTATTGGCATCAACAAGAATTATGTCTCTATATTTTTTAATATATTCCATAAAGACATCATTCCAAATTTCTATGTTATTTACAAACATTTCTGTATCTGGTCCACAAAGTCCTGTATTTCCTGCAGGTCCCCACCAATTATCTTTTTTTCCTAAAAATTTTATTTTTTTTATTCCAAGAGCTTTCCAGATTTTTTCTGTTTCTGTGTCTTTTGGTGCATCTTTGTTTCCTTTAAAACAAGTAACTGAAAGTTTTTCTTTTGGAATTTTGAGAACTTTTGTAAGAAATTCAAAAGAGAATTTTATAGCATCTTCTTTAAAATAATCTCCTAAGCTCCAATTTCCTAGCATTTCAAAAAATGTATGGTGTGTTTTATCTCCTACTTCATCTATATCTCCAGTCCTAATACATTTTTGAACATTGCAAAGTCTTTTTCCAAGAGGATGTTTTTGCCCTAATAGATATGGGACAAGAGGGTGCATTCCTGCTGTTGTAAACAAAACAGTTGGGTCATTTTCAGGAATTAAACTTGCATTTGGGATTTCTTTGTGTTCCTTTGATTTGAAAAAATCCAAATATTTTTTTATAAGTTGTTTTCTTGTTATCATAAATTAGCATAAGAAGAAAGATTTTAAAAATTATCTGTTATTTTTAAGACACAAATTTTTATAAATAATTTATTAGCAATATATTTATGGGTAAAAGGATACTTATTTTTGCTGATTCCAGTGAAAAAATTCAGGAAGAGATAAAATCTATATTAGAGGATTATTTTAAAGGAAATTTTAAAGAATATTATAATGAAGGGATAAACATACAAACTTTTTATAATATAAGTAAATCTATTAATGCTGGTAAGAAGATTGGATTAGGTGGGGGGAAGTTCTTGTTATGTTTGACCAGAGAAAGAAAATAAGAACTAAAAATCTTTATCATGATTCTCTAAATGCATTATTGGATTTATCAAAAAATATTTGTTCTAATGAAGAAATTCCTGTGATAACCTATCAGGGAGAGATAGAAAAACAAATTAGAGAATGAAGTAGATTTATCCTATGGATTTTAATTTTTCTTGAATATCTCTAAGTTGAGATTCTAAATCTTGATCATAATATGGTTTTTTTATTGTTTCTAATTTTTCAGTTTCTTCAATTGGTCTGCCTTTTTGTAATATTTCTGGTATTTTTAATTTTGGTAATGTTGATTGTGTTTTCTTGATATTTATAATCATTTCTTTTATATTTCGATGTAATTTTGATTTTGTTTTTAATTCTTTTAATCTAAGAAAATGGTATTTTCTTATCACTTTCATTATCTTTAATAAATTTATTTCTGATGAAAGGATATCTTTTTTGGACTGAACAGCTTCTTCATATTCTAATTTTACATGAATTAAATTTTCATTTTTCA
Organism: Candidatus Woesearchaeota archaeon; assembly: GCA_964408905.1. Taxonomy (GTDB): domain Archaea; phylum Nanobdellota; class Nanobdellia; order Pacearchaeales; family GW2011-AR1; genus CAYPBD01. The sequence continues at coordinate 6,380 of CAYPBD010000022.1, read as the reverse complement.
TTCTATTTTAGAAAAAATATCTTTATCTATTCTTTCAATTTGGTCTCGTGCTATTTTTATTTCATTCTCCCAAATTTCTAATTCTTTTTCTTCTTCCTCTTTTATTTGTTTTATATTTGTAAGCATTTTTTCTATTTCTGATATTTGTCCTTTTATTTTTGTAAATATCTTTAAACTTTCTTCAAATTTATCTATTCTTATAAAAACAGGTTCTGCTTCTTTTACTTTTTTTGCAGCTTCTTTAAATTCTCTAGGAATTTCTTTTTTTTGATAAGATAATTCTTTTGTTACAGGATGCCTCTGAATTGGATGATGTTCTTCATGTTCTTCCATCTCTTTTTCAGGGGCATCCCTTCCCTCTTTTCTCCCAGCTATTGCTTCTTTAATAGTATTTTGAGAAAATCTTTCTCCAAGAGAATCATTAGGAAAACTTGGCAATTGATGAATTGGTTCTAGGTTTTTTCTTTTTTCTTTTGGGAGTTCAGGTAACTTTGGGAGTTCAGGTAATGATGGTATTTCTTTCTTTTTGTCTTCTTTTTTCTTTTTCTTAAACCACCCCATTTTATTTTAATAATTGTTTTTTAATATATATAAAATATAATATAGGTTTAAAAACTTTTATTTTTTAATCTCTATTCTAATTAATCTATTTAACCGAAAGATATTTATTTGAATTACTTTTAATATTTTAATGCTGAAAAAATTTCTTGGAGAAGTTTTGGTTATTATTGCTGGAAAACAAGCAGAAGAATTATCTAATTTACTTAATGATAAAAAATATATTAATGAATTTTCAATTGCAAAAAAAATGGATCTTACAATTAATCAAACACGTAACCTTCTTTATAAAATTTCGGATTTTGGATTAGTTTCTTTTATAAGAAAAAAAGATAAGAAAAAAGGATGGTATACTTATTTCTGGAAAATTGAGACTCTTAAATGTTTAGAATTTTTAAAAAATATTTTATTAAAAAAGATAGGTCAATTTACTCATCAGATAAAAAGCAGAGAAACCAAGAGATTTTATATTTGTGAAAGATGTAATATTGAATTTAATGAAGAAAATGCCTTGCTTCATAATTTTACTTGCAATGAATGTGGGGATATATTTGTTACTAAAGATAATACTAAGTTATTGAGAGAATTAAATAAAAGGTTAGATAAATTAAAAAGAGAACTAGAACTCGTCAATGAAGAAATTGATATTGAAAATAAAAAAATAGAAAAAAGAAAACTTAAAGAGTTAAAGAAGCAAGAAAAAATTAAAGCAGAGAAAAAAGTTAAAAAGAAAGCAAAAAAAACTTCAAAGAAAAAATTAGTTAAGAAAAAGGCTAAGAAAGTCACAAAGAAAATTCCTAAAAAAAAGATTTCTAAGAAAAAAATTCCTAAAAAGAAAGTTAAAAAAAAGAAGAAAGTAACTAAGAAAAAAACTATGAAGAAAAGTTCTAAAAATAAAATTAAATCAAAAAGAACTAAGAAAAAATAATTCTTAAAATGATGAGAGTTTATAGAATTCCTGAGAAAAAGAAAAAAAGTTTTTTTAATAATTTTTTTAAAAGAACTAGTATTACAAATCTTATTATTTATTTTAATGTTGCTTTTTTTATAATTGTGATGATTCTTCTTAGTTTTTTCCCTAATTTTCTTAATTACATTGCCTTAAGTCCTTTGAATATTTTTCAAGGAAAGTATTTTTGGACTTTTTTAACAAGTATGTTTATGCATGCTCCCAGTCTTATTCCAATTCATTTATTAATTAATATGTTTGTTCTTTTTAGCCTGGGGGGAATGATGGAAAGAATTATTGGAAAAAAAAGATTTTTATGGTTTTATTTAATTTCGGGATTAATTGCTGGTTTATTATTTGTTTTTTTATCTTATTTTTTTGGCAATACTGATTTAGGAGCAAGGATTTTCGGAGACCCTATGATTTCAGCAGTAGGTGCATCTGGAGCTATTTTTGCAATAGCAGGATTGTTTATGATGTTAACTCCTAGACTTAAATTTATGATAATTTTTCTGCCTTTCTTTTCATTACCTGCTTATGTAATGATTCCGCTAGTTCTTTTTGGAACATGGTTAGTTTCTTCATCAACAGGTTTTCCAATTGGCAATACAGCACATTTTGGCGGGCTTTTATGTGGAATAATATATGGATTATATTTAAGAAAAAAATATCCGAAGAAAACTCAAATGTTAAATAAATATTTTTCACGATAATGAAAAAAAGTAAAGAGGAATTTAATTTAAAAAAAGAATATAAGAAAAGTTTGGATTATCTTAAGGAATCAAAGAATTTTATTTATACTATAATAATAGTTTTTTTTATTTTTGCTTTAATTGGTTTTTTTATTCCTGTTCAGGATTCTCTTAAAAATCAAATATTAGAATTTCTTAAAGAATTACTTGAAAAAACTCAGAGAATGTCTCAGATAGAATTGATTAAATTTATTTTTTTAAATAATTTGCAAAGTAGTTTTTATGGAATGATATTTGGGGTTTTGGTTGGATTATTTCCTGTAATATCAACTATTGCTAATGGTTATGTGTTGGGATTTGTTGCTTTAATGAGTGTTGAGAATGGAGGTATTTCAACTTTATGGAAATTATTTCCTCATGGAATCTTTGAATTGCCTGCTGTTTTTATTTCACTTGGGTTAGGATTAAAATTTGGAACTTTTATTTTACAAAAAAGAAAATTAGAGTCTTTTAAAAAATATCTTGTTAATTCATTAAGAGTTTTTTTGCTTATTGTTATTCCTCTTTTAGCTATAGCTGGAATTATAGAAGGAAGTTTGATTTTTTTTATTAAGTAATTATCCTTTTAAGTCACTAATTCCTAATACTATAAAGATTAGCCCAATCATAACTAACATCCATACTAAGCCGCCTTTGAAAAATTCCCAGGCTGCATGTTTGAAATTCCAAAAACTTCCGAACCATTCTCCAGAATACCAAGCTAATAATATTACTCCATTTAGTAATATTACTCCCATTAAAATTTCAGCCCATTTATTCATATATTATCTCTTTTTTATTTATTTAAAAAGATTTTTGTGATGAAATATGTATAAAAAAATTTAAATAGGCTTTTTTTGTAGGGTTTTTATGAATTTAGGAAATTTTTTAGATTTGGCAATTCCTATTTATTAATTCTTATAATTGTAAAATGAAAAAAGTTAAAGATTTTTTCTGGAAACATGGTATATCTGTTGAAGATTGTGTAAATAGTTTTGGCTCTTTGGGTTATCAGGCAATTGAACTTGCTGAAGCTGCTAAAGTTATTTTAAAAATGAAATATTCTAACTCTAAGATTTTTTTAACTTTTACATCCAATATGGTTACTTCTGGTTTAAGAGGATTTTTTGCTCAGATAATTAAGTTAGGATTAGTAAATGTTTTGGTTACAACTTCAGGTTCTATTGAAGAAGACATTATGAAATCTTTGGGAGAGGATTTTGAAATATCTAATTTTTCAGCTGATGATGTTAAGATGCATGAAAGAGGAGAGAATCGAATTGGGAATCTTTTAATCCGAAATGAGAGTTATATGAAATTTGAAGACTGGATGAATGAAATCTTGCAAAAAATTTATCAAGAGAATAAGAGAATTTCGTCATGGGAACTTTTGAAAAGAATTGGATTAAGTTTGAATGATGAAAATTCTATTTTATATCAGGCAGCAAAAAAAAATGTTCCTATTTTTTGTCCTGGTATTGTAGATTCTTCATTTGGTTTCCAACTTTTTATGTTCCAGCAAAAACATAAAGATTTTGTTGTAGATACTTTAGAAGATATGAATAAAGCAGTTACTGATTTGAGTTTTGATGAGAAAAAAGGTTTGATTGCTTTGGGAGGAAGTATTTCAAAACATTATGCTGTTTTCTCTGCCTTGCTTTCTGGGGGATTTGATTATGCTGTTTATATGACTTCATCTCATCCTTATTCTGGAAGTTTTGCAGGTGCAACGACTAATGAAGCAAAGTCATGGGGAAAGATTAAAGATGATGCAGAAGCTGCGACAGTTATTGGGGATGTTACAATTAATTTTCCAATTATGATGTGCAGTGTTTTGGATAAACTGAAACGGGAAGGATTGTTGGAAAATGACTAATGCTTATTTTATTCTTTCTAAAAAAGTTATAAAAGAACAAGTTGATAAGTTGTGGAGTCTTGGATTGAGAATTTCTTATTCTTATAAAACAAATCATGAAGTTGGAAATGTTTTACAGGAGGTTTGTCCTGGTGTTGATTTTTCTATTCATGCGAGAGAAGAAATAGAAATGATTAATGATAAATTAAAGATTTGGTTTTTTACTCAGGCAGAATCTGAAGATGAATTAAAGGAAATTTTAGATAAAGGAATAAGAGATTTTGTCGTTGATAATGAAGTTGATTTAGAAAGAATTTTGAAAGTTATTAAGGATACTAGAATTAAAATTAATCTTTCTTTGAGAATGAAATTTAGAGAACATAGAATTGGAACAGGTAGATACTTTGTTTATGGAATGCCAGCTTTGAAAGTGAATGAATTAATTTTGAAATTAAAAGATAATAAATTAATTGAAAAATTAGGGGTTCATATTCATAGGAAAAGTCAGAATGCAAGTGAATGGGAGATTAAAAATGAGTTGAAAGATTCTTTATCTGAAGAAATTTTGGAGAGAATTAATTTTGTTAATTTTGGAGGAGGATTACCTGTAAAATATATTAGTTATACTTCTAAGATTTTGCCTTATATTCTTGAAAAAATAAAGGAAGCTTCTGATTGGTTAAAAGAAAAAGGGATTGAAGTTTATATTGAACCGGGGCGATTTATTGCTGCTCCTGCTGTTAAACTTGTTACAGAAATAATTCAAATTTATGAAGATAAAATTATATTGAATACAACTATTTATAATTGTGCTCTGGATACTTTAATTGGCCAACATAAAATGTTGGTTGAATCAGAACTTCAAGATTCTGAAGAGGGAAAAATTTTTTTGTTGAAGGGCAATAGTCCTACAAGAGATGATATTTTTAGATATAGAGTTAAATTAAAAAATTCAAAAATTGGAGATAAAATTATTTTCCTGAATGCAGGGGCTTATAATTATACAACTGATTTTTTTGGTTATAAAAAATTGAAGACAAAAATTGTGGAAGATTTTTGATTGAGGTTTCATAAAGTTTTATATAGGTCTTGGTTTTTCTCAAATTATGCCTAAGAAAAATTCATTAAATAAAAAATTCGATAAAAGAAAATTACAAGATAGAAATTTCATGGAAATTCTTAAAATGTTTGCACCTGGAACTTCTTTGAGGGTTGGTTTAGATGATATTAGAAAAATGAAAAAAGGTGCTTTGATTGTTTTTGAATCTGAAAGACTTTCTGAAATTTTTGAACCTGGATTTAGAGTTAATTCAAAATTTAGTTCACAAAAATTAGCAGAATTAGCAAAAATGGATGGAGCAATTATTTTATCAAAAGATTTGAAAAAGATTCTTTATGCAAATGCTTTTCTTTTTCCAAGTGTTAAGATTTCTACAAAAGAAACAGGAACACGACATAAAACTGCTGAGAGAACTGCAAAGCAACTCGAAACAATTACTATTGCTGTTTCTGAGAGGAAAAATAAAATTACTATTTACTACAAAGATTTTAAATATGAATTAGAAAATAGTTCTGAAATATTGAGAAGAGCAGCAGAAACTTTACAGATTTTAGAAAAACAAAAAGAGTTATTAGAAAATCTCATTATTAATTTGAATGTTTCTGAAATTACTAATATGGTTACAAGAGAAGAAGTTTGTGATATTTTACAAAAAATTGAAGTAATAAGAAGGATTGCAGAATCTGTCAAAAAATATTTGGTTGAACTTGGAAGTGAAGGAATAATTGTAAGTATGAGGTTAAGGGAATTAACAAAAGATCTGAATAATCAAAGGAAAATGATCCTTAAGGATTATTTTAATTTAAATTTTTCAAAAATTGATATTATTTTGAAAAGAATTAATTTTGATAAATTACTTGAACCTTCTGAGATTTCAAAAGTTCTTTTTGATGAATTAAATAATGAATTTATTTGTCCAAAAGGAATACGGATTTTAAATGAAGCAAATGTTGCAGAAGAAAGCATTCGCTTAATATTAAATAATTTTGAAAATTTGGAGGGGATTTTAAATGCAGGAACAGAGTCTTTAATGAAAGTTTTCAATGATGAGGATTTTGTAAATTCTTTGAAACAAAAAATTGAGAATATTGGAGAAAAAATTTTAGCAAGAAAGAAAATATAAAATGTTAACAAAAAAACAAGTTCAGGAAATTCGAGAACATCTTGATAAAGCACAGAATCCTTTGTTTCTTTTTGATAATGACCCTGATGGACTTTGTAGTTTTC
>CAYPBD010000021.1:5244-9207 GCA_964408905.1 Candidatus Woesearchaeota archaeon | reverse complement strand
CTGGCAAGGAAAGATTTAAAAATATTAATGAGTTTAAAATAAAAGATAAAAGAGGAAAGATAGCAATTGTTTATTGAAAATGCATAATTCCCCTTATATAAAAGTGTAAGAACTTTTGAATCATAACAATCTTTAAAAAGAAAAATGAATATTAAAAAAAATGATAGTTAAGGATGAATTTTTGGGTAGATTAAGAAAAATTTTTGATTTAAATCTTTATGAAGTTAAAGTATGGACTGCTTTACTTTCACGTGGAACTTCAACTGCAGGAGAGTTGAGTAATATTTCTGATGTTCCAAGATCAAGGACTTATGATATTTTAGAAAGTTTAGAGAAAAAAGGATTTATTATTATGAAATTAGGTAAACCTATTAAATTTGTAGCATTAAAACCAGGAGAAGTTGTTGAAAGAGTTAAGAAAAATTTGATGAGAAACGCCAAAGAAAAAACACAAAGACTTGAAAAATTGAAAGATGATGAAGTTTTAGAAGAATTAAATGTCTTATTTACTAAAGGGATAAAATTTGTTGAGCCATCAGATTTATCTGGAAGTTTAAGAGGAAGACAAAATTTGTATAATCATTTGGATATGATGGTTAGAGAAGCTGAAAAAACAATAACAATTGTTACAACATCTGAAGGACTTAACAGAAAACTTGAAGCATTAATGTTAAGTTTGGAAAAATGTAAAAAGAGAGGAGTTAAAATAAAAATTGCTGCTCCAATTAACAGCAACAATTTGAAAGTTGCAAAAGAATTAAAAAAAGTTGCAGAAGTTAGAAATATGCAAAAAATGACTGCAAGATTTATGATTATTGATTCAAGTCAATTAATGTTTATGCTTCTTGATGATGAGAAATTCCATCCAAATTATGATGTTGGAGTTTGGATAAACACTGAATTCTTTGCTTCTGCTTTAGAACAACTTTTTGAATTGGCTTGGAAAGAAATGAAGCCAGTTAAATGATTCTATAATTTAAAAAAATTCAAGTTTAAGTTTTATAAAATATTTTTAAAATAATAAATAAAAAGAATTAGAAAAAATAAAAAAATTTATTGTTCAAGTACTGCAAGTATAGCACTAATTAATGTTGTTGCAACAACAATCCAACCTACTGCTAATACAACAAAATCTCCTGCAACTGTTCCACCGCCAAGCCATGTTGGAAGACCTAATACACCATTAATCATTCCAAAACCTACTACTAATGAAACAACTGCTCCTGTAAGCCAAGCAATTACTCCCAATACTTTTGATTTTTGTTTTGCCATCTCACCTCCTTTTATCTAAATTTAATTAGTTTTATTATTGATTATTAAAAGAAAGAATACTTTAAATAAGTTTTGTTTACATTTTCTCTATTACATCTATTCCAAGAAGATAAAGAGAATTTTTTAATGTTTGTCTGAAGATTTTTAAAAGAGAAAGACGGAAAAATTTTTTTTTAGAATTTATAACAGGACATGCATGATAAAATTCATTAAAGATTTGTGCAAGCTGATAAGAATAATTTGCAATTACAGCTGGATTTAAATTAGTGTAAGCTTTGGAAACAATTTCAGGAAATTCAGATAATTTTTTTACAAGATTAAATTCTTCTTTTTCTAATTTATTAATTTTAAATTTTTTCTTTTTTGTTTTTGCTTTTCTTAAAATAGAACTTGCTCTTGCATAACTATATTGGAGGTAGGGTCCTGTGTCTCCTTCGAAATTTAAAGCATCTTCAAGATTAAAAAGAATAGATTTGTTTGGTGTTATTTTGAGAATTGCATATCTCACTGCGCCAATTCCAATTTTTCTTGCATTGCCTTTTGTTTTTCTTTTTTTTATTTCCTGTTCTGCTTTTGAAATTGATTCTTTTATAAAATCCTCAAGCAAGACGATATCTCCTTTTCTCGTGGACATTTTTTTTAATTTTCCTTTTTTAGTAAGAAGTATAAAAGAATAATGAACTACTTTTGGAGATTTTATATTTAAAAGTTTTAATGCTTCTGATATTTGCTGGAAATAAAGTTTTTGGTCTTCTCCTAATATAATTATATTATTTTTGGATTTTTTTATTTTGTCAATTGTGTAAGCAATATCTCTCAAAGGATATAATCCTGTTCCATCAGACCTTGTTAAAACTAAGACGGGAGATTTCATTTTCTTTTCAACAGAAGTTCCAGATTGATTAAGAACAAATCTTCCTTCTTTATCTTTGAATAACTTTTTAGTTTTGTTAAGTTTTTCTAAAATCTTTTTTGATTCATTTATATAAGAAGATTCATAATCAAAAGAATTATATTTTATTCCAAGTTCAGAAATAATTTTTACTTGTCCTTTAACACATGTTTCTGTTATTTTTTTAAATTTTTTATTTATTATTTTATTACCTTTTTCAAATTTTTTAAGAAGAGTAAAAACTTCTTGTTCAAGTTTTTTTGATTTTTCTACTTTTTTTGATATCTCAGAATATTTTTTTAACATATCTTCAAATTTTAATTTGTCAGCTTCTGCTAAAACTAACATAGCAATTTGTTTTGAAACATCGTTTATATAATAATGAACTTCTGTTTTATAATTAAGAAATTTCAGAATTCTTACTATGCTGTCTCCAATTATTGCATTTCTTGCTCTTCCTACGTGCGGTGAAGCATTAGGATTTATACTAGTATGTTCTATTAATGCTTTTTCCCCTTTTCCTATATCAAAACTTCCAAATTTATTTCCCTGATTTAAGATTTTTGAAATAGTATTTTCTGCTAATATTTTTTTATTTAAGAAAAAATTAATATAAGGGCCTTTGTTTTCAACTTTTTCTATTTCTTTTGGAAGTTTTATTTCTTGTGCAAGAGATTCTGCAATTTTATTTGGATTTTGTTTAATTTTTTTAGATAAGACAAAACAAGGAAAAGCATAATCCCCCATTTCAGAATTAGGAGGGATTTCAATTAAATTTTCAATTTCTTGTTTTTTTATTTTTAATTTTTTTTGTAATAAATTAGTTATAATTTGTTTCATTTGATTTTTCAAAAAGCGAATGAATGGGAAATTTCCATTTCACTTTCATAAAGTTTATAATGTATTTTCATTTTTATATGTTATGAAAAAATATGATTTAATAATAATTGGAGGGGGACCTGCAGGTTTGACAGCTGGTTTGTATGCTGTTAGAAGCGGGATAAAAACTGCGATAATATCCAATAATATTGGAGGTACAGCTGTTTCAATTCTTGAGCTGGAAAACTGGCCAGGATTTAAAGGGTCTGGAACAGAATTAATGAAACAATTTTATGAACAATTGAAATCTTATGATATTGATTTTGTAATGGCTAATGTTGAGAATATTAAAAAAGAAAAAAATGAATTTGTTGTAGAAACTAAAAATGAAAAATTTATTAGTAAAGCAATAATTTTGGCAACAGGAACAGAGAGAAGAAAACTTAAAATTTCTGGTGAAGAAAAATTAAAAGGAAAAGGAGTAAGTTATTGTGTGACCTGTGATGCTTTCTTTTTTAAAAATAAAATAGTTGGGGTTATTGGGGGGAGTGATTGTGCTGCTACATCTGCTTTAGCTTTGGCAGACCTTGCGAAAAAAGTTTATGTGATTTACAGAGGAAAGAAATTGCGATGTGAAAATATTAATTCAAAAAGATTAGAGAACAGAAAAAATGTTGAAATTATATATGATGCTATTCCAAAAGAAATTAAAGGAGAGAATAAAGTTGAAAGTTTAATTCTTGGAAATAAAAAAGAAATAAAATTAGATGGAATATTTATTGAAATTGGTTCCACACCTTTGACAAAATTTGTTAAAGATTTAAAATTAAAATTAGATGAAAATTATATAATTGTTGATGAAGAAATGAAAACATCTGTTCCAGGAATTTTTGCAGCAGGTGATGTGACTCACCATAAACTTAAGCAAGTTGTTGTTGCATCAGGGCAGGGAGCAATTGCTGCCAAAAGCGCTTATGAAT
>CAYPBD010000021.1:0-5144 GCA_964408905.1 Candidatus Woesearchaeota archaeon | reverse complement strand
ATGCGGGGGTGCTGGAGTGGTCAAACAGGCAGCCCTTAAGTGCAAGACCTTTGGTCTTATGTTCTCCTCTTTCTGAGGAAAGCGAAGAAAGGCTGTAGCTTAGTGCTTGCGCAGGTTCGAACCCTGTCCCCCGCATTATAAATTCTTTGATATCACTAAAAAATAGTTGGATATATTTATATACTAAAAAAATCTATAAAATTTGTAGGAGGCGTTAACTTCGGTTAATGTTGAATACTTCGGTATTTCCTCCTACACTGATATTCTTAATTTATTAAAATGAGTAAGAAAATACAAATTGTTATTTTAATTACTCTAATATTATTATTAATTGCAATAAATTATTCCTGGATTGATGGTTTGTTAATTAAAAATTTTGAAAATATAAATAGAGAAGATTTTATAGTAAAAAGAATTATTGATGGGGATACAATTGTGGTAGGAGAAGATTTGAAAGTAAGATTATTTGGAATAAATTGTCCTGAGAAAGGTGAGAAATATTATGAAGAAGCAGGAAAATTTTTAGAAAAAGAAATTTTAGGCAAAACAGTTTTTATTGAATCTTTTGGAAAGGATTTATATTATCGTGAACTTGGAGTTGTTTTTCTTGGAAAAGAAAATATAAATGTTGAATTAGTTGAAAGAGGATTAGCAAATGTCTATATTCTTGATAATAAAAATTATGAAAAAGAATTAAGAGACGCCTGGGAAAAATGCATAATTAATGAAAAAAACCTTTGTGAAAAATCAAAAGATAAATGTATTAATTGTATTGAGCTAAAGAAGTTTGAGAATCAAGAAGTTATTTTTTATAATAAATGTAATTTTGATTGTGATTTAAAAAATTGGACTATTAAAGATGAAGGTAGAAAGAAATTCATCTTTGAAAATTTTGTTTTGAATTCAGGAGATGAAATAAGAATAACTGCAGAAGATTTTAATAAGGATTATGTCTGGACTTTAACAGGCGACACTTTGTTTTTAAGAGATGACGAAGGAAAATTAGTTTTGTGGGAAAGTTATTGAAATCTAAAACTTTTCTTCAATAATTTGTGAAATTGGTTTGCCTGTTTTTTCTTTTAATTTTTTAAGTTTGTTTATGGTTTCCACTGATAAAGTTATATCTATTCTTTTTCTTTGAAAGGGGAGTTCTCGAGTCTTGTCATAATTCTCAAGAGCTTCAAATACATCTTTGTATTTTTTCAATATTTTTTTAATCTCAGTTGATTGCATTTTTTAATCTCCATTCTATATTTCTTATTTCATGAATATTTTTATCTTTTGTAAACTTCTTTGTGATGTTTGTATTTTTCAATTATTATTCTTTTCCTTTTTTCATCAATAGAATAAATAAGAACATAATTTCCTATATGAACACGCCAATAATTTTGCAGGGGTTTTTTTAGAGGTTTGAAATGATAAGGATTTTCTTTTATTTGCTTTATTTTTTTGCTGATATAAATTGAACTTATTTTGTCTTTTTTCGCAAGTTTTTTAAGAATTCTCTCAACTTCTTTTCTTAATTCAATAGAATACATTTTTAATTCAATCCAAAATATTCATTCCAGTCATCAATCTTAATTGTCTCCTGATTTTGGGCCTGCAAAAGTTCTTTAATAAATTCTGGTCTTAATTCAGATTCCAGCATTTCTTTTCCGTAGATATTTAAAATCAAATTAATTGCGTCACTTTTATCTTTTAAATTTTCTTTAGCTTTAACTATATTTAAAATTCTGTTTGCATTTTCAGTAATATTTACTATTGCCTTTACCATATTATGTGATATTAATATGATGTTAATATTTATAAATTTGCCTATTTATGAAAATGATTAATTTAAAGAAATTAATTTTTATCAATTTAAAATATATATTGTAAAATATATATTAGAAATCTTTTTAAATAAAATTTTTTTTATATTAAGGTAATAAAAAGAGTGGTGGGAGACATCATTTTCTTTCAATAAAATTTAATCATAGTTATATGCTATTTGCATTATAACAAAACTGTTTAGCAGTGGATTTTATATAATTAAAAGGAGGTATGAAATATGAATAAGAAAAAGAGTATTATTTTATTAGTTTGCTTGGTTGTTTTGTTAGGAGCAGTTAATGCGGCATGGATGATTACTTATAATAAAACAATTACAACAAATGTTATTGGAGAAGAAGAAAGTTATTCATTTACTTATGAATTTAGTAATTTGCTTTCATTGGATACTTCTAATAAGAGAAATAGCACAATTACAAATTTAACAATTGCTGGATTAGATGAAGATATTAACATGAGTTTTGATGTGGAAACAAGAAGATATAATGCAACTGAAACATGTTTAGATTATGAAGATGATTGTTTGGTTACAATAACCCATATTTATGATGGCGGTCCAGGAGAAGTTAGAAATGTCTTGTCTAATACTACAAATATTGGAAGTGATGGAAATTTTATCTTAATTGGAAACACAGATAATATTATAGAATATAAGATAGAATGTGTTAAGAAATCCTGTCCTCAAGAAATAAATTCAACAATTGAACTTGAAGAAATTGTTGATTCTTATTAAATTAGAAAATTTCCTGAAGATTAATTACTGATTTATCTAATGAACAAAGAATCTCTTAATGAAATAAATTGGGAAATTATTTTGTTGATCTTAATTCTTTGTTTTGCTTTTTTTTTAGAGTCTATAATTTCAGGCGTGCTTCTTTGTGAATTTATTGAATTATTCATTTCAATATAATAATACTTTTAAAGAAATTTGACTGAAAAGATTAATGGGTTTTAAAAAAGTAATTTCTCAATTATCTAATCATAGTTATAGCTATAACAAAAACGTTATAACAATCTGTTTAGCAGATTATTTTATAGAGTTGAAAGGAGGTTTAAAAAAATAAATATGAAAAAAAATTTAATATTTAGTTTGTTAGTGATGACTATTTTGATGGTTGGTGTTGTTAGTGCAAATACAGTTGGATCTTCTACAATTGTCTTTGAAGGACCTTTAACTGATAATGATGATGGAAGTTATTCTGGAATTATACCTGCTGTTGAAGATGGAGGATTTGATATCTTTGCAGAAGAAGGGGCTACTGCTGTCTTTACAGATGATAATAACGATGATGGCATTGCAGAAACCAATACTCTTACAATATCTGATCATGATGCATTTTTGCCAAATCCAGATTGGAACCCAGATACACCTGATTGGTATCAATATAGTTTAGAGTTTGATGGAAATAATTGGGCGTTAAGAAATCATCCAGGTGCAACTGAAGTAGACCCTTGGTATAATGATCCTATGTCTTATCCTGCCAGAGGAATTCCAATGTCTGGTGAGATTAACTGGGATAATATGTATGCAACAGAAGACGATATGGGAACATATATTTCTGGAACAGGTACTCCTGAAATAGATGATGGATTAGGAGGAGCTCAAGCATGGGATATGGATTGGTCTTGGGGTTCTGAATATGTTCCATTAGAATATCCTGGTTTTGATGTTAACATAGTTGATAATGAGGATGGAACTTATGTTATAACAATGACCCCTTTTGAAGATGATGAAGACCCAGAAATTTCAAATCCAATAGTGCCCCAGCATCCAAGAACAACTGAAGAAGTTGAAATTTGTGCAGATGTTACAGATGATTCTGATATTAGTAATGTTAGATTAGATTGTACTTCAACTTCACATGGATTTCAAAGTTATAGTATGACAAATACTGAAGGAGATCAATATTGTGAAGATGAGATACATATGGATTGGAATGATAATGAACAAATGTCTTGTACAATAACTGCAACAGATGAATATGACAATTCTTTTACAGAAACTATTCCAGAATTCACTTATGATGGGGAGGCTCCAACTGCTGATGCAGGAGAAGACCAAATTGTTGATGAAGGAGAAGAAGTTACTTTTGATGGTTCTGGTTCTGAGGATTCTGTAACTGCTCCAGAAGACTTAGTTTATACTTGGAATTTTGGAGATGAAAGTCCTGTTGAATCTGAAGTTGGTTTAATTGCTCCAACACATACTTATGCAGATAATGGAGAATATACTGTTACATTGACTGTAGAAGATGAATCTGGTTTTGTTAATGACCCAGATACAATGACTGTTACTGTTAATGATTTAGAACCTACTGCAGATTTGACTGGAGATGCTATTCTTTATCTTGGAGAATCTGGAAGTTGGGATGCAAGTGATTCAACATCAAATCCAGATGAAATTATCAAATATGAATGGGACTGGAATTATGATGGAAGTGATTTTATAGCTTCAGGAGATGAAGATATTATTCAAACTCATACATATGAAAGTCCTGGAAATTATGTTGTTGCTGTAAGAGTTACAGATGACGATGGTTCGATTTCTGAACCGGCTACTTTAGGTATTGAAGTAAGAGAGATAATTCTGGAAAATCTTCCAGCATCTGAGAATGCAGTGATAAATCAAGAATTCACTTTTGATGTTGGTGCTTTAGAAATTCCTCCAGGAATTTTAACATCTAGTTTAGTTGCAGAAGAGTTCCCTGAGGGAATGACAATTGATAGTTCTACTGGAGAAATAAATTGGATTCCAACTAAGAAGGGGCAATATTCAGCAAAGGTTGAAATTTCAGATGGAGAAGTAAGTATTCAAGGGATTCTTACTATTGAAGTTTATGACTACAATATTACTCTTGTTGAAGGATGGAATTTAATTTCAATTCCATTAGTTCCTGAAGATACAAGTATTGATGAGGTTCTTGGAGAAGTTTCTTCTAATGCTGATGTTATTTGGGCGTATGTTTATAATGAAGAAACAGGAAAAAATGTATGGAAATATAATGAACCGGAAGAGATTGGCTGGAATAAGGAAAGAACTTTGCAAAATATAATTCCAGGTTATGGATATTATATTAAGATGAATGATGCTGTAGTAGTTTATCGTGATGGTGAAAAAATGTATGATAATGATGAATTTACAGCACCAAAGCCACCTGTTGTTACATTGACTCCAAGCTGGAATTTGATTGGGCATTATGGAATGAATACAGATGTTTCTAAAGAAGAAGCATTAGATACTCTTGGAGAAAGTTATTCAACAATGCTTGATATGGATGGAAATCCAATTTCAGATGAAACTAATTTGAATCCAA
>CAYPBD010000020.1:0-10897 GCA_964408905.1 Candidatus Woesearchaeota archaeon | reverse complement strand
ATAGGTTGGAAACACCTGTTCCCTTTCCGAACACAGAAGTTAAGCTTCCTATGTTGTTATCAGTACTGCCCGACAAGGCGGGAAAATAATAAGTTGTCTTCTTTGATATTTTTATAAAAGATTATTTCTTTATTTAATTATGAAAAAACTTTCAAAAACAGAAGCCAAAACTCAAATTGAAAAATTTTTTAAAAATGTAAAAAATAAAACTCCAAAAGAAATTAAGAAAATAAAAAAACTTGCGATGAGATATAATCTTCCTTTGAAAGAGAAGAGAAAATTATTTTGTAAGAAATGTTCTAGCCCTTATTCTGGAAAAGAAAAAATTAGAATAAAAAAAGGAATTAAAAGTGTGGTTTGCGGAAATTGTGGATATGAGAATAGATGGAAGATTTAATTATATAATTTGTAAAGTTTTTTAATAGTTTTTTCTTGTATTTCATCAACTAAATTTGTTGGAGTATAAGGTTCTTTTCCTTGAGATTTAGTAAAGCCAATGAAAGAAGGTTTTGGAAAAGATTTTAAAATTTTAAATGTCTCATTACATCTTTTCTTCCAGTCTCTAATTCCATAACCAGGATTTAATCCTTCAATTAAGTCTAATAAATCTGGATGACCATATAAGATTTTTGCATAAGCATCTGAATCAATATCTAATATTATTTTCTTTTTATATTTTCCAAAATTTTTTTTGAGTTCTTTAACCTTCAATTGTTTTCCAAATTTAATATCATTTTCAGTTGTTAAAGAGATTCCATCATTCTTCTTAATAATAAAATTTTTCCATTTTATTTTCCCATGAGAATCCTCTTTAATCTTAAGAAATTTTTTATCTAGATATTGAAGATAAATCTCAGAATCTTTTTGAAATGGGGAAATCCAAATAATTTCATTTATTATTTCTAAATAAACTAAAGGACAAATGAAATTATTTATTTTTAGATTTTTATAATAATTTTGCAAGGTTATATTTTTACTTAAAACCTCATCTTCTAAATCATCATGAGAATCTATATGGATGAGTAATGTATCTTTAAGACCTGAATTTACTAAAAAAGGAAATAAATGATGATGTTCTTCAGTTATAACCAAAGGAATATTTGAAATAGAATTTAATTTTGAATCCTGAACTATTCTAGTTACTTTTTCTAATTTATTTATCATTTTAAATTTAAAGAAATCACCTCACTTAACTCTTCTTAAATTTTCCAACTAATTCAATCAAATCTGTTTGGCCTAAAAATACAGATTTACAACAAGGGCGCTTTAATCCGAGTTCATCTAGAGCTTTTTTGGGATTTTCTTTTTCAGATATCTTTTTCTTATATCTTTCCCATAAATGACCAAGAGTTTTGCCACATGAAAAACATCTAACTGGAATTATCATAATATTTATTTAATATCTTTATTTTTAAAATTTACTATTTGTAAATCGTTAATTTTAAATAAGTAATATCTCTCCAAAAGACATCTATTCTGAATAAAATGGAAGATATAATTGAATTAAAAAAGGTTTGTAAAAGGTACCAAATGGGAGAAACAATAGTGAAAGCTCTAGATGATGTTGAGGTTAAAATAAAAAAAGGGGATTTTGTAATAATTATAGGTCCGTCTGGGTCTGGAAAATCAACTATGATGAATATGGTTGGAGCCCTTGATTTAGCGAGTTTAGGTGAAATCTATCTTGATGGACAGGATATTGAAAAAATGGAGGAATCTGAATTATCTCAAATAAGAGGAAGAAAAATAGGTTTTGTTTTCCAGACTTTTAATTTAATTCCAACTTTAACTGCAATAGAAAATATTGCTATGCCTATGATTTTTCAGAGGGTTCCTAGAGAGAGAAGAATTAGAAAAGCTGAAGAAATTCTAGAAAGTGTAAAATTAAGTCATAGAAAAAATCATTTTCCTAATGAACTTTCAGGAGGAGAAAGACAAAGAGTTGCAGTTGGACGAGCTTTAGCAAATGACCCTGAAGTCATATTAGCTGATGAACCTACTGGAAATTTAGACTCAAAAACAGGATTAGAGATTATGAAATTGTTTCAAGAATTAAATAAAAAGGGAAAGACAATAATCCTGGTTACTCATGATTTAAATTTGATAAAATATGGAAATAAAATAATTAAATTAAAGGATGGAAAAATTGTGAAAAGATAATTTTATAAAGGATTATAATTGTGGATATAAAATGAAATTAAAAAATAATTTATTAATCTTCTGCATATTTTTACTTAGTTTGATGTCTCTGACTATGATTAGTGCTATCACAATAAAAGATGTTGCAAGTTCTCCAAATGAGATTATTCCTGGGGAAATCGCAAGTGTTTCTGTAGAAATTGAGAATATTTTTGAAAAAAAAGTTGAAAATCTAAAGATAAAAATTGATTTAAGTGAGGTTCCTTTTGCACCTTATCAATCAAGTTCTGAAAAATATTTAGAGGAATTAGATGATGGAGATAAAGAAAAGTTTACATTTAAATTAATAACTCTACCTGAAACTGCTTCTGGGATTTATAAGATTCCTGTTATTATTACTTATGATTATGAAGATAAAAATAAAACAAAAGAAGACTTAATTAGTTTAATTGTAAATTCTGAACCAGAATTAAAAGTCTCATTAGAAGATTCTGTAGTATTAATTAAAGGAAAAGAAAATGAAATTGCTATCAAAATTGTTAATTCTGGATTGAGTGATACAAAGTTTGTTTATCTGGAAACCTCAGATGTGTCTGGAGTGAAATTCTTAGCAGAAAAAGAACAATATATTGGAGATATTGATAGTGATGATTTTGATTCTATTAAATATCAAATTTATTTAAGTCCAGAAGCACCTAATTTAATTAATCTTCCAGTTACTTTAAAATATAAAGATGCAACAAATAAAGAATATACTGAGATTAAAACAATAACAATCAAAACTTATACTTTGAAAGAAGCTCAGGATTTAGGCCTTGTTCCAAAACAAAATTATACTTTCTATTTCATTGGAGGGATAGGAATAATTGGTTTTATTGTTTATAGAATTATAAAAAAGAGAAAATTAAAAAAGAAAAGAGAGGGTTAAATGAATGACTATTTCTTTTTAGCATTTAATAATCTTAAAAGAAGAAAGCTTAGAAGCTGGTTAACAATGATTGGGATTTTTATTGGTATTGCTGCTGTTGTTGGTTTAATTTCTTTAGGGCAAGGACTTCAAAGTGCAATTGAGGAGCAATTTGAACAATTAGGAAGTGATACAGTAATAATAAGTCCAAAAGGAATGGGTCCTCCAGGAACTGCAATAGATTCACTAAAATTAACTTCTAAAGATTTAGAATTTGTTGAAAACATAAAAGGAGTCCAATATGCTTCAGGATATATTGTTAAACAAGGACAAGCAATATATAAAGAAGAAGCAGGAATAGGATATGCTATTGGGCTAACAGAAATAGATTTTGAGCGTATGGTGGAGGTTCAAGGATTAGAGATAATTGATGGAAGAAGATTAAGAGATACTGACAAATTCAAAGTTATAGTTGGATATTCTCATGTTTATGGCGATCTTTGGGAGAAAACTATGAAAGTAGGAAGTAATATTGAAATAGAGGGAAATGAATTTGAAGTTGTAGGTGTGTTGGATAAAGTAGGAAATCCCATGGATGATAGTGCAATTTATATTCAAAAAGATATTTTAAGGGAAATCTTAAATGTAGAAGATGAAGAAAGCCAAATTGTGGCAAAAACAGCAAGTGGATTTAATCCTCTTGATGTGGCAGAGAGTATAGAAAGAAAATTAAGAAGATTTAGAGACGAGAAAGAAGGGCAAGAAACATTTAGTGTGCAAACTTCTGAACAAATGCTGGAAAGTTTTAATAATATTTTTGGTATTGTACAGGCAGTTTTAGTTGGAATTGCAGCAATATCTCTTTTAGTTGGTGGAATTGGAATTATGAATACAATGTATACTGCTGTATTAGAAAGAACAAAAGAGATTGGAGTAATGAAAGCTATTGGAGCCAAAAATTCAGATATCTTGCTTATATTTCTATTTGAAGCTGGTCTTTTGGGATTAGTGGGGGGAGGAATTGGGATTGGAATTGGAGTTGCTCTTGGAAAAATTACAGAGTATATTGCGATGAATGTATTGGATACAAACTTGCTTCAGGCAGTGTTTCCTTTAGCATTGATTGTGGGAGCTTTATTATTCTCCTTTTTAATTGGAACAATTTCTGGGATACTTCCTGCGATGCAGGCAGCAAAATTAAGACCTGCTGCTGCATTAAGATATGAATAAAGATAGTTTTTTAAATAAGATGAATTTGAGTAATTTATGACTAATAAAAAAAATATAAGAACCCGAGGGAAATTACAATTTAGTAGATATTTTCAGGATTTAAAAAAAGGAGATTATGTAATGGTCTCTAAAGAAAAAAGTGTTCAATCAAATTTTCCAAAAAGACTTCAAGGAAGAACAGGAATAATTGAAGAAAAAAGAGGCAAAAATTATATTGTAAATATAAAGGATGGCAACAAAAATAAGAAATTTTTGATTGAGCCAATACATTTAAAAAAAATAAAATAAATAAAAAAATATGATAAAAAATAATGAACCCTTAAGTATGGTGGAAGCATTTGAATTTATTAAAAAAGATAAAGAAAATGCAACAGAGCTAATTGGATTTATGAAAAAATTTATGAAATTAAAGCTGAAAAGTGCTGAAGAATTAAAAAAAGAAATTGAAGAATTAGAATTAATGAAAGTTAAAAAAGAAGATATAGCGAAGATAATTGATTTGGTGCCTGATAATGCAGAAGATTTAAGTAAAATTTTTGTTGATGTTAGTTTAGATGAAGATGAAACAAGAAAAATACTTGACACAATTAAAAAGTTTAAATGATAAAAATGGAAAAAGAAGAATATGCAATAATCTTAGAATATTTACCAAATGGATATCCTTTGGAAGGAAAAATGATGCCTATAGCCCAGGCTATTGGAGAGAAAAACCTAACTCTTTTAGAATTAGTTCCTAGAAGAGGAATTACTTTAAAGATTGGACAAAGAGTTTATATTGGAGAGGGTAAAAGACCTGAAATATACTATATTCTTGGAAAACTTCGTAAAGAAAAACTGACTGAATCTGCGAAAATTCAATTGCAAGAATTTATAAAGGAAATTGTTAAAAATAAAGAAAAGGAATTTGTCAATTTCTTTAATAAAGCAGATGCAATAAATAAAAGAATCCATCAAATAGAATTATTGCCAGGATTTGGGAAAAAACATATGCAAGAAATTATAAAACAAAGGAAAGAAAAGGAATTTGAATCATTTGAGGATATGAAAAAAAGAATTCAAAATTTACCTGATCCAGAAAAAGCAATTGAAAAAAGAATATTCAAAGAATTAACAAGTATGGAAAGATATAATCTATTTATACCTTAAAATGGAAAATCAAAAGTATGAAGGAAAAATAATTAGAATTTTGTCACAGGATATAGAAGGAAATATGAAAGTTTATCCTGGATTAACTAAAATAAAAGGAATTTCTTGGAGTTTATCTAATGCAATATGTAAAAAATTGAAAATTGATAAAAATAAGAAGATTGGAGATTTAAAAAATGAAGAGATTAAAAGAATAACTGAATTTATTAAGAATCCAATAGTTCCTGCAAATATAATTAATAGGAGAACAGATTTTGAAACAGGAAAAAATAAACATTTAATTGGAAGTGATTTAGAACTACAAAAAGAATTTGATATTAAAAAAATGAAGAAAATTAAAAGTTATAAAGGTTATAGACATTCTGCAGGACTTCCTGTAAGAGGTCAAAGAACAAAAGGTAATTTTAGAAAGAACAAAAGTAAAGGTGTAGGAATTAAAAAGAAAAGTAAGAAGCAAAATGAAAAGAAAGCATAAAAAGTATTCTAAGCCAAAAAGACCATTTGATAAAGCAAGAATTGATGAAGAGTTTGGAATAATGAAAGAATTTGGATTAAAAAATAAAAAAGAAATATGGAAAGCAGAGGCCCAAATTAAAAAAATTAGAGAAAAAGCAAAAAAATTAATTTCTGCTTCTCAAGAAGAACAAAAAGTTTTATTTGATAGTTTAAAAAAAATAGGGTTAAGTGTTAATTCAATTGCAGATATTTTATCTTTGGAAAAAAAAGATTTTTTAAAGAGAAGATTACAAACAATTCTTGTTGATAAAAAAATTGCTACAACTACTAAAGGTGCAAGGCAATTAATTACACATAAAAAAGTTTTAGTTGATGGAAAAGCAATAAATATTCCTTCATATATTATTCCTGTGGAATTAGAAGATAAAATTTCTTTAAAAGTGAAACCAAAAAAGAAAATAAAAGAAAAATCTCCAAAGGAAGAATTTGAAGAAAATAAAGAAGAGCCTACTCAAACAGAAACTAAAGAAGAAGGAGAAAAAAATGGTTGAAGAAATTGAGAAAAAAGAAATTCAAAAGGTAAAAAAAGATAAGAAGAAAGAAGCAGAGGCAATAGTGAATATTTATACTTCTTTTAACAACACAATTGTCCATGTTACTGATATGTCTGGAAGAACAATTGCAAAGGTTACAGGTGGAATGGTTACTAAACATGGTAGACTTAAAGCTAACCCAACAACAGCAATGTTTATTGCAAAAAGAATAACAGAAAATATAAAAGACTTAGGAATTAAATTATTATATGTTAAGATAAGGGCAAAGACTAGAAATCCTGCTCCAGGTCCTGGAGCTCACGCTATAATAAAAAGTTTATCAAGGGCAGGATTTAAAATAGCAAATATTCTTGATACTACAAGATTTCCAAGAGGAGGGCCCAAGAAAAAGGGCGGAAGAAGAGGAAGGAGACCATAATGAAAATAATAGAAAAAGAAGATAACCAAATTACATTTACAGCAGAAATAGAAGAAAGTTTAGCTAATGCTATAAGAAGATACTTGAATCAGATTCCTATAATTGCTGTTGATGAAGTTGAAATTATGAAAAATGACTCTCCATTGTATGATGAAACAATTGCTCATAGAATTGGATTAATTCCTTTGAAAATGGATAAAACAATAAGTGAAAAAACTAGTTCTAATCTTAAACTAAGTGTTAAAAAAGAAGGAATGGTTTATTCTGGAGAATTATCTGGAAAAATAAAAGTTGTTTATGATGAAATTCCAATAACTTCTTTGAGAAAAGGACAAGAATTAGAATTGGTTGCTACAGCAAGAATTGGAAAAGGTGTGGATCATCCAAAATTTTCGCCTGGTTTAATGTTTTATAGAAATATTGTTAATATTAAAGTAAACAAAAATTGTCCTAAAGAAGTAATTGAAGTTTGTCCTCAAAATATTTTTGAATTGCAAGGAGATAAAGTTGTAGCTAAAAATACAGAAAGATGTGATATGTGTGAATCTTGTATAGAATTGTGTAAAAGGAAAGGAAAAAAAGATGCAATAATTTTGAATCCTACTAAAAATTTGATGATTACAATAGAATCTTGGGGACAATTATCTACTGCAGAAATGATTAAAAAAACTATTGAAATATTAAAAAAAGATTTGAAAGAAGCCTCTAAGAAGATTTCCAAATAATTCTAAACATTTTTATAGGAATAATTAATTATAATTTTAAGCGGAGTTGCCGGAGTGGTCAAACGGGACGCCCTCAAGAGGCGTTAGCTTAGTGCTTACGAAGGTTCGAATCCTTTACTCCGCATTTGGTTACAGAAAACTAAAAACTCCTTTTTGTATTACACAAAGACCTATAATTATACAAATAATATAATGAATTTGTAAAAATACCATCAATAAAAATATTCCTCCAGCAATTAAATCTGTTAAACTTCCAAAATCTTTTGGGATACCTCCTAAAAATGATTTAATCAAGAATATTATTCCTATTGAAATTAAAATGATTTGAGGAAAACCTGGTGCTACACCAAATAACAAAATCAATCCAGCAATAAGATCAACTATTCCTAAAATTTTAACCAACATGTTTTTTAAACTAAGTTTCTCTTTAAAAATATAACCAATCTTGAGCACATATTAAATGAAAGTTTGATAAAGAAAACTTGGATTGTCTTTATGCGCCTGTAGCTCAGTTTGGATAGAGCGCTTCCCTCCTAAGGAAGAAGTCAAAGGTTCAAATCCTTTCAGGCGCATTCGCATTAATTCGCAAACTTTATTAAACAGAATTCAAATAATATTCTATTGCGTGGGTAGTTCAGTGGCAGAATCTCTGCCTTCCAAGCAGATGACCTGGGTTCAAATCCCAGCCCGCGCATTTTAATAAAGATGGAAAATAAGGAATCAGAAAAAAAAACAGAAGAGAAAATAGGATTTATTAAAAAATTTGCAAGATTCCATGATAAAAATTATAAATTACTTTTATTAATTCCTTTAATAATTTTAATTTTTTGTATTATTTATATGGGAGTATTTTATTCTCAAAATAATGATTTTATTTACAAAGATATTTCTCTGACAGGAGGAACCTCTATTACAATTAATGACAAAATTAATAGTCTTGATTTAAAACAAGCTCTTGCAGATAAACTTGAAGATATTAATACAAGAGAGATTTATGATTTGGGAACCAGAGAACAAATAGCAACAATAATTGAAACTAAAACAGAAGGATGTTCAGAGTCTGAAATACAACAAATTAAAACAATTATTGAAAATTATTTAGGATACGAATTAATTGATGGAGAGAATGCAAGTTTTGAATGTACAGGTTCAACATTAAGTGAAAGTTTTTATCAACAACTTCTGATTGCGATTTTATTTGCTTTCGCTTTTATGGCTATAGTGGTTTTCATAATTTTCAGAAATTTTATTCCCTCTATAGCAGTTATAGTTTCTGCATTTGCAGATATTCTTATGACTCTTGTTTTAGTAAATTTATTAGGAATTCCTGTATCAAGCGCAGGAATTGTAGCATTCTTAATGTTGATTGGATATTCTGTAGACACAGATATTCTACTTACAACAAAAGTTTTGAAAAGAGAAGGCCACTTAAATGAAAGAATCTTCAGGGCTTTTAAAACAGGAATCACAATGACTTTAACTTCTCTTTTAGCAATAACTTTTGCTTTAATTATTGTAAGTTCTTTTTCAAATATACTTACTCAAATTTTCATGATACTTGCTATAGGTTTGGGCTTCGACCTTTTTAATACCTGGATAACAAATGTTTCAATACTTAAATGGTATGATAAAAGAAAAAAATGAAATTTAAATTTACATGGAAAATATGGGTTTTAATAATTATTCTAGCTTTGTCTCTTCTTAAAATTTTTATAACTCCAACATTCCTTCAAAAAGGAGTTTTAATTACAAGTGTAGAATCAGATTCAGCTGCATTTGAACAAGGATTAAGGCAGGGACAAGTAATTACAAAAATCGATGAACAGGAAATAACTAATATAGAAGATTTTTCAAATATTATACAACAAAAATTTAATTCTAATGAAAGTGTAAAAACAATATTGCAAACAAAGAATGAAGAATATATTTTCCGTTCAAATAAACCTCCAGAGATAACTGTTTCAGAGTTGCCTCAAACAAATATAAAAGCAGGTTTAGATTTAGCAGGAGGATCAAGAGCTTTAGTTAAGGCAAAAGATATGAAACTTTCTTCTAGTGAAATTAATGATTTAGTTGCAATTACAAATAATAGATTTAATGTTTATGGGATTTCAGATATCAATATCCGTCCTGTTTCAGATTTAACTGGAAATTATTTTATGTTAGTTGAGATTGCAGGTGCAACGCCTTCAGATTTAGAAAAATTAATTTCTGAACAAGGAAAATTTGAAGCTAAAATAGGTAATGAAACTGCTTTTGTTGGAGGAGAAAAAGACATTACATCTGTTGTTAGGTCAGGCCAGGGTTCTGGAATATATTCATGTGATCAAGCTCAAGAGGGATATTTCTGTAATTTTCGTTTTGTTGTTTATTTAAGCGAAGCAGCAGCAGAAAGACACGCAGAAATAACAGATAAACTTGATGTAAATTCAACTCCAAATGGAAATTATCTTTCTAAAAAATTGGATCTTTATTTGGATGACAAACTTGTAAATAGTTTACAAATTGGTGAAGGACTGAAAGGTAGAGTAACAACTCAAATTCA
This sequence comes from Candidatus Woesearchaeota archaeon, assembly GCA_964408905.1. Classification (GTDB taxonomy): domain Archaea; phylum Nanobdellota; class Nanobdellia; order Pacearchaeales; family GW2011-AR1; genus CAYPBD01. The sequence continues at coordinate 777 of CAYPBD010000020.1, read as the reverse complement.
GGTTTCTGGTTCTGGGACAGGAAAAACAAGAGATGATGCAATAAAAAGTGCAGAAGAAGAAATGAATCAGTTACAAACAGTTTTAATTACAGGAAGCTTGCCATTTAAGCTTGAGATTGTAAAGTTAGACACAATCTCTCCAACATTAGGAAAAGAATTTTTGAAAAATATTTTCTTAGCAGGACTCGCAGCTCTTGGTGCTATAGCAATAATTGTATTTATTAGATATAGAAAAATTAAATCTTCTGTTGCTTTACTAATAACAAGCATTTCAGAAATAATAATAATTCTAGGAATTGCCTCTTTGATAAACTGGGATCTTGATTTACCAAGTATTGCAGGAATCTTGGCTACAATTGGTACAGGAATTGATGATCAAATTGTTATTTTAGATGAATCAATAGGTAAAACAATTTTAAGCCTAAAACAGAGACTAAAAAGAGCATTCGCAATCATATTAGGAGCTTACTTTACTTCATTAGCAGCATTAATTCCCTTGTATTGGGCTGTAGCAGGATTATTTAAAGGCTTTGCAGTCACAACAATAATAGGAATCACAGTTGGTGTTTTAATTACAAGACCTGCCTTTGCAGATATAATAAAAATGATAGAAGATTAAAGATTCATAACTAATAAAAAGGCATTTATTCTTTAAGAAAATAAAATGAAAAAAGAAAAGAAAGAAGTAATTGATTTATACAAAAAACAAACAGTGGCTAATATTTTTGATAAAAATAGATCTAAATATGCTTTTCAGAAATATAAACATAAGATAGA
>CAYPBD010000019.1:0-11280 GCA_964408905.1 Candidatus Woesearchaeota archaeon | reverse complement strand
GATAATTCTAAAATAATTTCCTTAGCAAATTCACATAATTCTAAATTTTCGACTGATTCTTTTATTAAAATCTTTTTAAAAAACAAATCAACTTTTTCCTGAGATAAATTAAAAACCCTAGAAAAATAAAAAGAAGACACTTCTTCAAAAAGAATTTCTTTTTCAAATATTTCTTTATATTTTTTCAAAACTAAACTTATAAAATCAAAAACAACATCATCCAAATCAATTCCTATTTTTAATTTTTTTACTTCATTCATTTTGCTTATTACTTTTAAGTTATTCAAAATCTAAAATTTTTACCTCCCTTGTTTTCAAATTAAACATTGGAACTTTACAATGATCTGGTTTGTTTCCAAACTTTTCCTGATAAGGAGTCATTTCTTCCCAACAAGAAACTGAAACAACTAAAATATTATTATAATAAGAAACTCCACTTTTATGAGTATGAGCAGACACAAATATATCTGGGCTTTTTCTTATTGTTAATGCATCTTGCTTAAGAGGAAAATATTGAACAGAAGCATGCGTAGGAGCTAAATGACTATTTTTTAATAAATATTTCATAATTTCTTCAGGACAATTCATTGCTCTTTTTTTCATTAAAGAAGAAACATTTCCTGCATAATAAGGAAATGAAAATCCATGATAACTCAAAATATCAAAACCAGAAAAATTTTCCTGTGCTCCAATATTTACTTCAGCAGGATTTTCTGTTAGAAAAACATTATCTAATTCATATAAAGGCCAAGCATATTTTTCATCTAAACAAGGCTGAGGTTCCATAATTCTCACACAATCATGATTCCCTGGAGAAATAATTATTTTGATATCCTTCCTTATTTTTTTAAGAAAATTAGCAATACCTAAAAATTGTTCCTCAAGATCTATTATTTTTAAATCTCTTTCTTGATTTGGATAATTTCCAATTCCAGTCACTAAATCTCCTACAACAAATATATATTTTATTTTATCAACTTCAGGAGTATTGGGTATTTTTCCATTAAGATAATTAATAAATTTTAAAAAACTTTTTTTAAGAAATCTTTTGCTACCAAAATGAAAATCTCCCATAAATAAAACCCACTCTTCAACAGGAGACTTTTTTCTTTCAAAAATCATAGACTCTGGAAAAACAATATTATTTGCAAAAAAAATCTCTCTATTGCCAGACCCACTAAAACCTATAACAGAATCTAAACTTATATCTTCTGCTTTTTCAAAAAGTTCAGGCTTATTGTGGCTCACCAAAACTTTAATTTTTCCTGTTAAATCTTCAATATCAAGAAGAATATTTTTGTTCTTAGTAACTCTTTTATTTGAAACCATTCCAATCAAAGAAATCCCTTTTCTATCACCAAAAATTTTATCTATAGAAATCAAATTAGTTAATTTTGAATGGTTTTGTAATTTATTTTTCATTTCAGAAAATTTATTTCTAAAATTTTTAACAAAATCAGTCACTTCAGGTTTTTTAGTAAAAGAAGGAATATCAGAAAGAATCTTTATATTGCTCTCATTTTTTAAAAATTGATTAGTAAATAAATTTTTTTTATAAGAAGACAAAACCTTTTTTTCTTTTGAAATTTCAATACTTAAACCTAATTTAACTTTTAATTTTTCTAAACATTTTTGATTCTCCTTTGGAAGAGCAGAAAAAAATTTTTTTACAGTATTTTTATTTTCAGAAAAAGTTTTTTTTGTTATTATTTTTTGAGCTGTTTGATTTTTAACTTTTTCAATAATTAATTTTACAGATTCAAAATCATTGACACCACTAAATAAATCTAACATATCCTTATCTAATAAAAAACCTCTTTCTAAACAAAATTCTAAAATCTTTTGTGGATTCATTTTAAATATTATAATTTAAAGAATTTTTAATAATCTCTTTTGATTTTCTAATAAGGTCTCTTGAAATAGCTAACCTTATTTCTCTCATTCGCCCTCCTCTCCCTTTTGAAATAACTCTTACATTAATAATTCCAAGCATATCAAATTCCTGGATTATGTCACTTATTCTTCTTTGTGTCAAAACTTCTAATTTATTCTTATCACATAAATCTTGATAAAAATTATACACTTCCCCTGTAAAAATAGGATTTTCCTGCTTTTCAATTAGCCTAATAATAGAATATAAAACAAATTGAAATTGTTTAGGTTCAGATTTTACTATATCCAAAATTTTATCCTGCTCAATTTTACTATTTGCATCATCAATATATTTTAATAAAACTTTTTTAGAGCCATCTCTTTCAGCTAATTCTCCTGCAATTCTTAATAAGTCCAAAGCTCTTCTTGCATCTCCATGCTCCCTAGCAGCAAAAGCAGCACATTTAGCAATAACTCCTTCTTGAAGTACACTCTCTTTAAATACATCTTGAGACCTTTTATTTAAAATTTCTTGTAATTGTAAGGCATTATAAGGTGGAAAAACAATTTCTTCTTCTGAAAGAGAACTCCTAACTCTAGGGTCAATTTCATCCAAAAAAGTTAAATCATTACTAATTCCCACAAGACATATTTGGCTTTTTGACAATTCAGAATTAAGTCTAGTTAAATTATATAAAAAATCATTAGAAATTTTTTTTACTGTTTGGTCAATTTCATCAAGAATTAAAACAATTAATTGTTTTTCAGAATCAATAATTTTAATAAACTGATTATATATTGCTTGTGTTGGTAAACCTGTTGTGGGAACACTTCCACCTAATTTTCTAATAATTTCAGCTAAGATTCTATATTCAGTATCAGAAATTTTCTTTAATTTACAATTCAAATATTTAATCTTTAATTTAAAATTAGCATCTTTCTTAACTCTCTTCAAAAGTTCATCTTTAATATATTGTATTGAAAGAGTTTTTCCTGTTCCTGTTTTTCCATAAAGAAATAAATTACTAGTCTTCTCACCTCTTAAAACAGGAGCAAGAATTGAAGCTATTTGTTCTATTTGTTGATTTCTATAAAGAATGTCTTTAGGTTGATAATTTGTTTGCAATATAGATTTATCTCTAAAAATATTATTCTCATCAAATGAATTAAAAATTCTATCTATTTTAGGTATCATTTTATTAAAATCCTATTGCCCCACGTCTATTTCCTATGGAGATTTTTCAAATCTTAAATAACTCAACGATAATTAATAATATAATTATATAAATAATTATAACTACTAACAAAGAAAAACACCTTAATTTCTAATGGAATCAAATTATAAGAAATTTTGATTTAATTTTATCAAAAATATTTTTAATCTAAATTCTTAATAAATTTATAATAATTATATTTTTATATATAATATATAATATATAATATAAATATTTATAATTAAAATAAAAAATAAAAAATAAAAAATTTCTTTTTAAATATTTCTATAAGAAACAAAGGGGTGGGAGAATAAATTCTTTATAATTAAATAATATAATGCATTTAAGATATTTTAATCACAGAAAAGTTTATAAAATTATTTTCTCTTAGCCTTAATATGCACAATAACAAGAATATTTTTAGTGTAATTCTAGAAAAAATGGTGGTTACTAAAGAAGGCAAAAGATTAGGTTTTGTTAAAGATATAACTTTTGAAACTAAATCAGGAGAATTGATTAATCTTGTAATAAAAGATTCAACACCCTATACAAAAAATCTTAATTTAGAACGAACAAATTCAAATGAACTTTTAATTCCTTATAGCGCAATTATTGCCATAGGAGATTTTGTTATTGTCTCAGAAGAGGATTTAATATAATTTTTTATACAAATATTTAAAAATGTTTTTTATTAAATATTAAAATGAAATATCTTGGGATTAAGTTTAAAAAAATTATAGCTGAAAAATTTAAAGAACCTGAAGGTACTATTACAATAAATTCAAACTTTAATTTAAAAGAAGTTAATAAAGAAGAATCTTTTAAGATTACCACAATGCCTGTATTTAGTTTTATTTTTAATTATGATTTAAAATATTCTGATTTTGCAACAATTAGCTTTGAGGGAACTGTTTATATAGAAATTGAAGATAAAAATTTAGCAAAAGAACTTGAAAAAGATAAAAAAATTATTAATACTGAATTAAGAAAATTTATTTTAGAGATTGTTTTAGCTAAAACACATGTTGAATCTCTTCATCTTGAGGAAAAACTTAATTTACCTTTCCATATAAGGTCTCCTAAAGTTAATTTTGAGAAGAAATAGTTTTTTATAATATAATACATTAATTTATTCTATGAAAATTTCTAATGAAAAAAAAGATAAAATTTCTGAACAAATTCTTAGCTTTCTTTTTTTAATTAATCCTAAATCCATTTTTACATCCTATATCGCTAAAGAAATAGCTAGAGATGAAGAATTTGTTAAAAAACTTTTATTAAATCTTAAAGACAAAAAACTTGTTATTGAAATAAAGAAGAATCCTAAAGGAAATATCTATTCTAGAAGATCAAGATGGAAAATAAGTGATAAAACCTATCAGATTTATAAGAATTATAATCAAAATAATAAATCATCACCTTAAAATTTTTATAGAGTAAAATTATTATCTTTTGATGGATTATTTAAAAGAAGCATTTAGAAAAGTTAAAGAGGACATCATCTCTTTAAGAGAAGAGATTTCTTTTCTTAAACAAAATATTAATGAGAATAAAGAAAAAATAAATCAATTTTCCCATATTTTAGATATTATTAAAGAGATAAATGAAAAAATAGATTTTCTTAAACAAAATAACTCAATAGACAGACAGACAGACACTTCGACAGAAAAACCCTTTTTTTCGACAAATTCGACACATATTACGACAAATAGTCTCCTCTTTAGCCCCTTAAAATCCAAAAATACAGCCTTTTCCACAGGAAATAGAGGGGTTTCGACAGACAGACAGACAGACACTTCGACAGACAGACAAATGAAGCTTATTTCTTCAAAAGAAGATAAATCTATTAAAAATGCATTAGAATTTCTTAATTCTTTAGATAGTATAAAAAAAGAGATTAGACTTAAATTTAAAAGTATTACAGAACAGGAATTTTTAGTTTTCTCGACGATTTATCAAATGGATGAAGAATTTGGAGGAACTGATTATAAAACATTATCTAAAACTCTTAACCTTTCTGAGAGTTCTATAAGAGATTATGTTGGACGATTATTAAAAAAAGAAATACCTATAGAAAAAATAAAAATTAATAATAAAAATATACAACTCTCTATTTCTAAAAATCTTAAAAAAATAGTTTCTTTACCAACTATTTTTCAATTAAGAGAAATTTAGATATTCGTTTAGACGAATATCTATTTATAATTATCACTTTCTTATTAAATTTAAATTTTTAATATTCTGAAATCTTATTTTTTTGTCTTTTTTTGTCTTTTTTTCTATTTTTAACTCTCACTTTTGTCTTTTTTAATAATTTTTCTTTGGTTTTTTCAGGAATATATATTCTTTTTTTACCATTTTGTTCTATTTTTTCGCTAATTAATCCCTCACTTTTCTGTTTTATCCTATTTATTTGCCCTCTAATTGTTGATTTTTCCTTTCCCATTATAGATGCTAAATCATCATAACTTAATTTCATATCAGTATTTAGTAATATCCACAAAATAGCTTTTTCTGTTATTGAAAAGTTTTCTAATTTTAGTGTTTGAACACCTGTTTGAACACCCGTTTGAACGGGATAAACACCTGTTTGTTTTATAGACAGCTGTTTAGGTGTTTTAAACATCTGCTTATTTTTTAATTCATTCATCATTGCTAAAATATTTTTTATACTTTCTATTTCATCAATTACCGTCGATAAGTTTTCTTTTATCTCTTCAATTTCTTTTTCATGCAAATTTTTCTCAGAATTTAGATGTTTAATCCATCCACTTATAGAATTTATATCTTTTTTAACTGAATCAAAACTTCTTTTAGTATCTTCCTTTATCTTCTCAACCTCTTTTTTACCTCTAAAAAACCAAAACATATTTTGTAAATGTAAAATATATTTAAAAAACTTTGCTTTTACGTCGATGAATTTTATTTTAAATATATTAAGAATGTATAATTTTATAGAATTTTATATTTAAAAAGTGGTTGTTTATTTAAAATTTTCTTTAAAACAACCTGTCCAAACAACCTTAAACAGCAAAAATAATTATATTATAAAAAACTTAGATAATCTTAGTGTATACTTTCCTGAAAAAATAAATAATTATTCAAAAAAATTATATAAAATTTAAATTTATCTTTATAAGAAAAGAATTTTAAAATTATACAAGATAAAATTGGAAGTTTCTTTAATAATTATAATTAGCTATCCAAATAAATTCAATCTCTTGAAATTTTGAATGAATATGATAAATAAAATTAATCCTCTTGAAAATATTTTTTAAAAAATAATTCACAAAGCTAACCTTAGTGCACAACCTCGCGAAAATAAAAATATATTTTAAAAAATATAAAACTTTTTTAAGAAATCATTCTTAAATTTTTTATGCCTCATTCAAATCTCAAACATGGTTATCATACAATAAAAACTAAGAACCCTCCAGAATCAGATGAAATCACAGAAATGTTTATTGGAAGATTTAAAAACTGATAACAAATATCATCTTTTAGGTTTTAGACCTGAAAGTTCTGCTTATTTTTCAGAATCATCAGAGACAAACCAGGATTTAGGAATTATTCAACTTCCTAAAAATAAAAGTTTATTAACAGAATTATTTGAAGATGAAATATTTTTTATTCATCCAAAAAAAGGAAAAATTTATCCTGTTAAATATATTTCTTCTGCATAACCTTTTATCAGATTTCTAAAAAAGTTATTACTTTCCTAATTTCCCTTTAAATTCCTTAACTTAGGGCACAGTAAATGCACGTGAACTATAAATATTTAAACCTAAGTGCACATTATTCCTTATGAAAAAAAGGTTAAAAGAAAAACAATTACAAATTAAAACAATAATTTTTGATATTGGAGGCGTTTTACAAATTTCCAAACAACCAGAGAAACTAGTTAAAGATAAGTATCTAAAATCCCTTCCTAAAAACTGCAAACATAGGCACAAAGGAGTTCATGAATATATTTCAGGAAAATTAGGTATTTCAATAGACCAATGGTTTGATGCAATTGATACAACTTATGCTGCTTCAATAGTCGGGCGAATTTCTGAAAAAAAAGTTATTTCAATAATTTCAGCAAATCTCCAGATTCAAAAAAATAAATTAAAAAAAATAGTTATCAATGCTTATAAGAAAAATTTCAGATTCAATAAACAGCTGTTTAAACAGGCATTAAAATTAAAAAAATTAGGATACAAAATAGCAATTCTTTCAGACCAATGGCATTTATCTAAAGAAGCTTTAATTAATAAAAAATTATTTAAAAATTTCAAGCCTTTGTTAGTTTCCTGTGATTGGGGGATGAGAAAACCAAACCTTAAATTTTACAGATTAATTTTAAAAAAACTAAACCTTTCAGCAAGAGATTGTATTTTTATAGATAATCAAGAATGGAATATAAATCCAGCAAAAAATTTAGGAATGAAAACTATTCTCTTCAAAAATAATGAACAGTTGTTTAAACAGCTGTCCAAAAAGATAAAATGACAGAAAATAAACCTTTAGGTGCAATTTATATTCGTGTTTCTACAGAAGAACAGGCAAAGCAAGGAATCTCTCTTTCAGCTCAGGAAGAAGCTCTAAAAAATTATGCATCTGCTTTAGGTTATGAAATCTTCAAAATTTACAAAGATGAAGGAAAATCTGGAAAAGATATTAAAGGTCGCCCAGAAATGACTCAAATGCTTGCAGATGCTCAATTAAGGAAATTTCAGGCAATATTCATTTACAAATTAGACAGATTTTCAAGAAGTTTAAGAGATTTAATAGAAACAATAGAAAAATTAAAAGAATGGGGAATTGATTTTATTTCTTTGCAAGACAAAATTGAGACAACCTCTGCTTCAGGGAAATTAATGTTTCATATCATTTCAGCATTTGCAGAATTTGAAAGAAATGTTACAAGCGAAAGAACAAAGTTTTCAATGGAAAAAAAAGCGAGAGATGGTAAATTAGTTTCAAGAGCCCCATTTGGATATAAATTAGAAAATAAAGAATTAATATTGGCTCAAGATTCTTATGTTGTTCCAGAGATATTTCAAGATTTTCTTAATCAAAAAATTAGTTTAACACAATTAGCAAAAAAATACAACTTTTCTGTAAATGGCTTAAAAAAAATTCTCAAAAATCAAACCTATTTAGGAAAAATTAAATTTGATGGCCAAATACATCAAGGAACACATCAACCACTTATTTCTTCAACTTTGTTTAATCATGTTCAAAATAAATTAGAAAACTTAGGAATAAAATGAAATTTAAAAGCATAAGTTTATGTTTAACAGAATGGAAAAAACTAGAAAACCCCCTGAACTTATTGAAATAGAACCTATAAATATTTGTAATCTTAAATGTGAAATTTGTGAGAGAAGTAATATTGATTATATCCAAAAACCAATCCAAATAATGAGTTTTATCGAATTTAAAAAAATAATTGATAGTTATGATTATCCTATAAACAGATTTCAATTTTGTGGAACTGCTGAACCTACTTTAAATGTTGAATTATGTAAGATGATAAAATATTTGAAAAGTAAAAAGAAACCTAAAAAAATAGAATTAATTACTAATGCAACTCTTTTGTCTCCAAAACTTTCAAAAGAACTTATTAATTCCGGATTAAATATGTTAAAAGCTAGCATAGATGGAGCAGATAAAAAAACCTATGAATCAATAAGACATTTTGATTTTGGTTTAATTTGTCAAAATCTTTCTGCATTTGGGAAAATAGCAAAAAAAACCAAAACATGTTTTGGGATAAATTGCACAATCAATAAATTAAATTATAAATCATTAATCAAATTGCCCTCTTTTGCAAAAAAGATAGGGGTAGATTGGTTAGAATTTAGAATCTATGAAACAAATAAACCCAAATTAAAAAAGCTGGCTATGCATGATAAAAAAATATTAAAAAAGTTGAAGAAAGATCTTCTAGAAGAATGTATAAAAAATAATATTCACTGTGATTTTTGGGATATAGAAGAAATAGGCAGTGAGGAATGCAATTTAGAAACAGAAGTAAATATTAATGCATATTCTTTTATGACTCCTTGTTATCATTTACCTTGTATGAACTTTATAAAATTAGGGGACACAAAATTTTCTAAAATTTGGGAAGGTAAAAAAGTTCATAATTTTTTAATTAGAATGAAGAAGAATAAATATCTAAGAGAGTGTTGTTGTTTTAGGGCTCTCAAGAAATAAGATTATATTTTTTCAAAAGTATATGTAACATCTACAAATTGGTCTTCGCCTTTATTTGTATATTCTACTTTTTTATCCACAACTTTCCATTTTACAGAAATTTTTTCATTATTAATTATCATATTTTCTCCAATAGATAAAGGAATTCCCCCAATTAATTCTTCAGTTTGTTCTTCTCCATCCTCTCTAAAAATAGCTCTTGTGTTTTTCTTTATCATTTATCTATAACTCTTTTGTCTTTTTCTTCTAGCTTTAGAATCCCCTGGTTTGTAAGCTTCTTTTCTTCTTACATCTGCAACTAACAAATTTCTGTCATATTCTAAAAATGCTTTTTCAAGCTCTTTAGATTTTGAAAATTCTAAAATGGCTTTTGCTAATGCAACTCTTGCAGCCTCAATTTGTCCTTTTTCTCCTCCTCCCTTCACACTTATTTTAACATTAAAATTTAATTTGCCTAAAACATGATTAACAATTCTCAATGGTTCTTCTATTTTTAATTTATCAAAAAAATTCAGAGTTTGATAATCTTTATTATTTATATTAACTTTCCCTTGACCTTCTTCAAGTTCAGCTCGTGCAACAGCACTTTTTCTTTTTCCTGATTTAACTATCTTCTTCATTTTAAATTTTTTAATTGAATAAATTTAGTTCTTTTTTCCTTTCCACTAATAATTTTCTTTTTATCCTCAAATTCTTTTGGAATTTCTGAATAACATTTTATTTTTTTATAAGCCTCTCTTCCTCTTCCTTTTCTGTAATTAGGTAACATTCCTCTTATTGTTCTTTTAACAATTCTTTCATTTACTCTAGAATGTTTTGGTCCTTTTTGACTGCTTCCAACTCTTCTTCTTTTAATTTCAAAATTTTCTTTTATATGCTTTTTACTTCCAGTTATAATTATTTGATTACAATTTAAAATAATTATTTCTTCCCCTTTTAGTGCTTCTTTAGCTGCATAACTCGCAAGTCTTCCTAAAACAGCCTTCTTTCCATCAATTATTTTCATTCTAAAATCCTCAATCCTTTCATCTCAGGATTTTTTTTAATTTCATTAATTATATTTGAAATTTCTCCTTTTGCTTTTAATATTTTTTCTTTTGCATTTCTAGAGAAATTCAAAGCAATAATTTTAATCTTTTTATTTAGTTCTCCTTGGGATAAAACTTTTCCTAGAACAATTACTTTTTCTCCTTCTTTTACTTCTTTATTTATTTTTTTAATATTAAGATTTTTCCATCTATTTCTTGGACCTGAAAGAATTTCTCCAATTTTTCTCCAATTTTCTTTTTTCTTTGCAGCAATTATAGTTTTAACTAATTCTGGATTTGTTTTTCTCTTCAATTGGTTTTCTATTTTTGTATTATTTTTCATTTTGTGAAACTAATTAACGAGAAATATTATCTCCCGCTAAACGCGATTAACTCGCAGGTGGAAATTCAAGAAAATTTTACTTTATAATACTTTCTATAACAAATATTAAAAAACAAAAGGATTTGAAAATCTCAAATCCTATCTAATTATTTTTTACTAAGCGGTTCCCTTAACACAAAATAAAGAACAACCATTATAGAACCAATGACAATACAAGAAATTCCTGCAACAGGATGAATAAACAAAACCAAATATATTCCAGCAAAAATCAACAAAACCCCAAGGACAAAAAGCCAGATCAAAGGAGCTATCACAGGTTCCCCTTCTTTTTTAGCAAGAGTCGCAATACTTTTTTTAGCCATCTTTCACCCCCTTTTAACTAATAATAATCCTTAATTTTTAAATCATGCGGAAGAAAGGATTTGAACCTTCGCAGGCACTAAGCCACAAGAGCCTTAATCTTGCCCGTTTGACCACTCCGGCACTTCCGCATAATATCTTAATTAATTCTTTATATAAAAAGTTTTATAAATTCAAAATTGTGCATAATTCTGAAGACAACCATAATAGGTTGGAAACACCTGTTCCCTTTCCGAACACAGAAGTTAAGCTTCCT
>CAYPBD010000018.1:0-11585 GCA_964408905.1 Candidatus Woesearchaeota archaeon | reverse complement strand
GAAGTTCCTAAGAAAATTATTTTTATCATTAAAATAAAAAGTTAAAACTATTTATAATAGTTTCTTAATTACAGAAATATATTCACTCTTTTTTTAAGACAGTAGAAGCCGGAGAAATAAAAATAATAACATCTCCTCGTAAAAAAGTTAATCCAATATTTCTTTTTATCTCACCATTTTCCATTTCTTTTGTATTGTCCAAAACCAAGTTTGGATGAATATCAAAAGCCAACAATGTTCCAACAAATTGTCTACCACTTTTCAAATGAACTAAAACTTCTTTTCCTTTAGAGTTGTTTAACAAATCCAACGGCCTTTCAATTCCATTAACCATAATTTAAGTTTATAGAAAACTCTTTATAAACATTTCGTCATTTATTTAATAGAAAGTTATTTAAAGAAAAAAGAGACATTAATAAAATGAACAAAGGAAGGAAAAAAACCGGCGGAAAATATATAAAAAATAGGAAGAAAAAATCAAAAGAAATTTCAGGGCAAAAAACAATATCAAAGATTGGAAAAACAAGAAAAGGAACAAAAAGAAAATTAGGAGGTAAAAAAAAGAAATTTTTGTTAAAAGAAATTTTTGTTAATGTTAAAAATAAAGATAAAAAAGTTTCCAAAGTAGAAATAAAAAATGTTCTTGAAACTCCATCAAATAGATTCTTAGCAAGACAAAATATTTTAACAAAAGGAGCAATTGTTGAAACAGAACTTGGAAAAGTTAAAATTACAAATCGTCCAACTCAAGAAGGAAATATTAATGGAATTTTAATTGAATAAACTAATTATTTTTACTATTTCTGCATAACTATAAAAAAGAAAAGATTTATATATAGAAAAGATTTATAAATCTTATCTATAAATCTTTTTACCACAAATGAGTTTTAAAAAATGTCCTGAATGTGGAAGTATAAATCTTACTTATGACTCTCATCTTGGAGAAATAATTTGCAATGATTGTGGTCTTGTTGTCGAAGAAAAGATGGCAGATACTGGAATAGATTTATCAGGAAAATTTGATAAAGGCAAAAAAAAGGGAAGAGGTGGAGCACCAATAAGTATGCAAAAATTTGATAAAGGTCTTACAACAAATGTTGGAGAAATATCAGATATTTACAAATTAGAACCAGGACAAACAAGAAAATTCTTAAGATTGAAAAAATGGCAGGAAAGAGTTTCCACAAGTATTGAACGAAATCTTCGATTAGCAATGGCTGAATTAAGAGTTATTGCATCTTATCTTAGTCTTCCAAATGTTGTAAGAGATGAAGCTTCACGAATTTATAATTATGTTTTGCAAAGAGGGTTAGTAAGGGGAAGAAGTATGGAATCAGTAATAGCAGCTTGTTTATATGCTGCATGTAGATCTTACAATATTCCAAGAACACTCGACGAAATGGCAACAGCATCAGATGTGGAAAGAAAAGAAATAGGAAGAACTTACAGATTCATAATAAGAAAATTAAGAATTAAAGTAACCCAAAGTTCTCCAAAAGATTACATTTCACGTTTCTCTTCTGTTCTTAAATTATCACCCAAAACTCAAAATGATGCACTTAAAGTATTAAAGGAAGCAGAAAGAGTTGAATTAACTTCGGGTAGAGGACCAGCAGGAATCGCTGCCGCAGCACTTTATGTTGCCGCTTTAATGAATGATGAAAAGAAAACTCAAAGAGAAGTTGCAGACATTGCAGGAATAACAGAAGTTACAATAAGAAATAGATATAAAGAACTTATAGAAAAACTTAAACTTGAAGATAAGATAAAACAAAAAGAAGTTGTATCTAAAAAGAAATAATTGATTCTAAAAATTTTTATGCGGACGCTAGGATTCGAACCTAAGTAGGCACTAAGCCATCAGGACCTAAACCTGACCCGTTTGACCACTCCGGCACATCCGCCTAAAATTATAATAAATTATTCCTATAAAAAGCTTTAGAATTCAAAATATCTCGATGTATTATATTTGTTTCTGCTGTAAAATCTTTTTTAAATCAGCCATATCTTTCTCACCAAATGTTACCCAAAACCATTTACTTCCCCTTATATCATTACATTCTTTTTCATTTAATATTCCATCAAAAACAAGCTCATCAACAAATTTCTTATTATCAGAATACTTCCCTCCATTCTTCCTCCCTTCAATCTGAAGTCTTTCATTAACTTCCTCAAGAGCAGATTCCACAGTCCATCTTTCTCTTTTTACCTTAATCACATTCTTCTCTGCATCACTTAAACCCTTAACATATCTATAAGCCCGATAAACATATCTACTCTCACTTAATTCAGAAACAAATTCAATTTTTCCTTTCTCAACTTTACTGCCAAAATTTGTATAAACAAAAATCTTATCATCAGAATAACTTTCAAAAATTCCTATCATATCCTTATCACATTCAAGTCCAAGAAAGATTATGTCTCCTGAACCTAATCTATCAGTATCAACTTCAACAAAATCTTTATTATTTTCTAAGTCAGAAACAAAAGAATTCAAATCAGAAGAAACTTTTATTCCACCAATATCCATCTTAGTAGCAAAAACAGAAGTTACAAATTTAGTTGAATCATAATTAGAAGAAACTAATGGAAATATATTTTCAATAATTTCATCACCCCAAGGAGTTTCCTCTCCAGGTCCTGTCTCAGTTATTGTGCTTTCAAATTCAGGTTCTGACCCAATTTCACCAGGACTACTAACAACATAAACAGGATGATTTTTATCATCAGAAATAATTTCATTGTAATACCTATAAGTTTTCTGCCCATCTTTTTTAGGACCATTCCAATCAAAAAGTTTGGCAATTCTTTTTTCTTTATCTGCCCATTCAATAAAAATAACAGCATGTCCAAAATTTTTACTCCAAACAAATTGTAATAAATCTCCTGGTTGAATATTATCTAACTTTTCTTTTGAAGTCACCTTTTCAGGATATTTCTCAACATTTAATTTGCAATTTTTTTCCGGAGAACTAAAAACCTTAAAAATAATTTCTCCATCTTTTTTATCTTTTCCAACTTTAATTGTTTCTCCGTTAATTAAATACTCAGTCCCTTTTTCATCTGAATAACTGCAATACAAAGGAATATCAAAAGTATCATAAACATAATCAACAGATTCAAAACAATTTCCCAAAGCTTCATCTGGAACAATTGTATCTTTTAGCAATTTTGTTGCTTCCAAAACTCTAGACCTTAAATCAGAAATTTTCAAAATCTTATCATAAGAATCTTCTTCCTGCTTTTCTTCTCCTTTACTTTCTTCCTCAATTCCTTCTTCACCTTCTTTTTCCTCTTCTGGTTTTTCTGCTTTCTTTTCTTCATCTGTAAAAGTCCTATCTTCTCTATCCTCAGATATTTTGTCTCTTGTTGCTAACTTTGCATAAGCATTTCCTCTCAAAAGCAACAAATTGGCTTTCTCATCATTAAGAAAAACATTATCAAAACTTTCATCAACTTTATCTATTGCTTCATCATATTTTTCATCTTTAATTAAATTTTCAATTTCTTTTTTCAAATTTTTAAAATCATCAGAAGAAATATAACCTTCTTTATTTCTCAAAATATCAAGTTGATTTTCTGAAACCTCTTCCAAAGTTTCTTTTTCTATATCTGTATTTTTAATAATATCTTTAACGCTTTGAGTATCTATCCAACATTTTATTTTTTCATCATCACAATAACCAACTTCAACCCATCTTGAACTTTCTCCTCCCGCATAAATATCAGTTTCCTTTCCTGGATTATCTGTTGCACAAATTCTTATAATTCCTCTGTTATAAATTTCAGGATTAAGAACATCTCCAGCTCCTTCCTGAACATTCAGTGTTAATAAACTATAAACACTCGCACTGCCTGAAATACATTCTGATTCTGTTTTAATTTGTGTCTGTGTTGCTTGTTCTTCAATATATTTTTCTGTCATATAATCAACTGCAAAATCTGTTGATACTTGTGCGAATCCACATTCTTCATAGTCATTAACTACAATACACATTTGTTTATATCCAGAAGGTGCAGTAAAGTCTTTGGTCTCAGATGCATATCCTCCTACATTAATATAACCAGATGCAACAACTCTTGACGAAGACACATCTTGATAAAATGAAGTTTCTGGAGTTCCTTTCAAATAAACTTTATAATAAGCACCTGAATCTTTTCCTGCATAAATATGATAAAATACTTTATATTGCGAAGTAGGAGGAACTGTCGCACTTGTAAAAGGAATTTCATCAAATCTTCCATGGAATTGTGGAGGTGAATCTGGTTCTGTTAAAGAATCAAGTAAATCCCCTCCATCAGGATAAACTCCTGAAACATATAATTTACAAATTTCCCCACCTGCTTCTTCTGCTGTTCTTGCTTTAAATGCATTATAAGAACTCTCTCCATAATATTGGGTAAAATAATTAACTGACTTTTCTGTATTGCTCCAAGAACTCTCAACTCCCAAATATTCTCCTCCACCATGAATATCTTGCCCTAAAAGTGATTCCATCATCTTAGGAATAGCTATATTCGCCAAAGGCAATGCCTGTCTCCACAAAAATTCACACATATAAATACTATAAATTTCATCACATACCCCAATCATTTTTCCTGTTTCTAAACTTTCTTGCAAACAATCTCTATAAGAAGTAGATATGGAAACTAATCCATCAATACCTGCCTGAATTCCAGTAAGACAAACAGGAATAACAATTCCTTCTTTAGCATTAGGCAAACATAATGCAATGCTTCCAATTATTCCTGACTGAATTACATCCTGAACAGGATATGCTCCTCCAAAATCACATCTGCTCGAAGGACAAATTACAGGATCACAAACATTAAATAATAATTTACAATCATTTGGAGACATAAAATCTTGACATTGTATATCAGGAATATTTACTGCAGGATTTCCAACTTTTAATTTAAGATTTCCATAACCAACATTAATATTCACACTACTAACTCCAGAATGATATCCCTTTGAAGCCTGTTCAATTGCTTTTACTCCTGCATCAATTCTTTCACGAGCTTCATTTTCTGTAAGACCTGCAAACTGATTATAGGGTTGTCCTGTTCCTAAATTAACCATTTCACAAATATCATCTCCAACAGTCTTAAATTCTTCAATTCCATTTGCTCCAACATTACATAACCAAAAACTAGTAACTCTTCCAGACTCATCATAAGCTGCAATATTTCCAAAAGCAGGCAAAGTAGGTTTTGTCGCAGCATACCAACCATCATTCAAATCAAAAGGAACAATAGCAGGCAATCCTTTGTAAGGTTCTGTTTCATAATATCTCACAACATATGTTGTCTCTCCTGAAGAAGATTTAAAATTATTCTTATAAGAACTTCTATCATATTTCTTAAAACCAATTCTCAAAGGATTTTGGTCATTCTCATTAACAACTTGTAATTGATTTCCATTTATCAAATAAGTTTGTTCAACAATATAATCATTATCCAAAACAAATAAATATTCTTTACCTGTCTGCCTGTCTTTGTAAAATTGAACTAACTTATCATCTGCTATATTTTGATTTGGAAAATATTTTTTAACAGAACTAAAAGTTATATCTTCGGTAAATGTAATTTCATTTAATTTTTCTAAAGAACCATAACTTACTTCTCCAAGCCCATATTTATCTGCAAAATTTTGTCTATCAACATAACTATCTAAAGTTGTTTGAATTTCTGCAAACAAAGAATAAAGTCTCTTCTGAGCAATTTTATTATCAGGCTCTGATTTCAATATTTGTGTATAAAGTTCAATATCTCTCAATTGATCCAAAGAATATTTATTATCTTTCCATCCATTATAAGTTAAAACATTCAATACTTTATCTGTTTCAATTGAACCTGCTTTTCCATAAGGATCATCAATTGTATCTGGTAAATTGTCTCTTAAATATTCATTAACTTGCGGGGAATATTTTTTCATAAATTCCTCAGTATTAACAACATTCTCTGATAAAAATTTCTTTTCAGTAATATCTTCTTGCAATTCTTTTATATCATTATTTTGTTCCTGAATAAATTCATAAAAATCATTAACATCTTCATCTATTTCATCTCCATTTTTAGAAAGACATTCTTCTATTGTATCATACTCATTATTAATAGAAACATCATCAGAACATTGTTCATACCATCCTCCTTCGCCTCTCATAACTTCCTGTCTTGCAATTGCTTTTCCACCAGCATCTGAAAAAAGATTTTTAGCAGTTAACATAAAACCAGTTGTTAAACAAGCTGTCTTAAGTCCTTTAACAGCTTTCCCTAAATTCTCTGAAATATTTGTCCATTTTCCAATAGTCTTATTCAAATCCTCAATTGTTTTTTTAATTTTCTCAGGCGATAATTCCACTGCTCTTTTTTCAATTCCTATCTTAAAACTAAAATTTGCTTCTGTTCCTTTATCATGAATATTAGGGATTACAGAAACTTGTGCAATTTTATTTAATTTAATTCCATCAACTCTAATTTCATAGTTGCCACCTCCAATAATTTCATAATTTTTTAAATTAACTTTAAGCTCTGAACTTTCTTCTCCTTTTATGGAGCGAATATCAAATAAAGCATAATCTTTCTCAAGGTCTTTTAATGAAATAAATTCATTTTTAGAAAGATAAACTCTCTCATCCTCTTCTCTCAAAGTCTTCGGACCAGTATAAGTTTTATTTGCTCCTTTAACAAAAACATTTATACTAAAATCATCCAGACTTGGTTCATAAATTCCCTCAAATATTATTTTTCTAAGCTGACCATTAATCATAACTTCCGCACTTGCTTTTTCAGAACTGGAAAGTTTATATTCATTCTCACAATATTTTTTTTCTTTAAGTTCTGGAGTAATTGCAGAATATTTTTCTTTAAATTCATTACATAATTCAGCCACAGTTTCTGTCTGTTCCAAGTCTCCTGCTAACATTATTTTTTGAGTTAAAACTTCTTTACCATAAGTTACTTCATCATAATAATTCTCTGAAGAAAAACTTTCTAAAATAGTATCATAATTATCCATTGCCTTTTTATAATAATCTTCAATATCTGCATTAAGTTTTTTATTTGGAGAAGTAGCAAATCCAAGAATTTTTATCTTTTTCTTATAAATTTCTTTTTCTACATCTGAATAAGAAAGAAGCTCAATGTTATCTTTTTCAATATTATTTTTCACTTGTTTATTTATATCAGAAATATCACTTTCACTTAATCCATCCTTTTTTTCCATCTGAACAAGATAAACATACAAATCTTCTGCTTTCCCAGTATTACCAGTAGTTCCAATAAAACCTAAATAAACAGATTGAGAATCAGAATCATATAACCAATCTCCAACTTCATAACCATCTTCATCTGCATTATCAAAATCTAATTTTACTTTAGGTTTAATCTCAAAATCAAGAATACTATTTCCATCATCCTCTTTACATTGAATTGAAACTTTCTCGCCAAATCCTTGATTTTCTAAATTTGTTATTTTACACTTATTTTCCAAAAATTTCTCATCTTTAGATACTTCAATAATATCTCCATCTATTCTAAATTTTGTTCTTGTATTTGGATTTTTTATATTATCTAATTTTAGGTTTAATCCTGCTAAACAATTAAAACCTTGAAGATAAATTTGTCCAGATTCTTCTCCTTTTTTTAATGCAACAGATGAAATTTTATTTAAGGAAGAATCATAAACAGACATTGTCGCTCCCTCATCATTAATTTCATCTATCCTAATATATCCTCTTCCTCCCCAAAAGCTATATTGATTATATTTATTTTGCCATTCTTCATCAGTAAACTCTGGAAGATAAAAACTTACATCTCCAATACCAAAAGCATTCTTAATATCATAACTTATCTTTGCTGTCAAATTTCCTTCAACAAAATCAGGCATTGCAGAAGCATTTGCTTGTTCTTTTAGAACTATTACAACATAACCAATATTATTCAAAATAGGATTATTAAGATTTTCTTTAGTACCTAAAGCTGCTCTGGCAGGATGAAAACCTATGCCTGCAACTTCATCAGGATACTCTCCTTGAAAAGATACAGTATCAATTGTCTCAACATCAATTAAAGGATTAATCTTTGTAGCCCCCAACTGGCAATAAACAGGAACATTTTGTTCTTCAAGTAAATCACTTCTAACAACAGCTGGAGTGCATCCAAAAGGAGCAATTTGAATAATAAAATCTTGTCCAGCCTCACACATTGATTCATCAAATTTATCAAAAGTTTCCTGTGAATCAAATTGAGTGTATTGAGGATTTGAACGCATATAATCTGCACTTACAAAAAATATCAAGAAGATAACAATTAGAAAAAACATTCCCAAACTTATTTTATTTTTCATCCTCATTTAAAAAATATCTCCAATTCTTTATCTTCAATTAACAAATAATTGTCCTGAAGTTCTTCAATTGTTTCTGGCAAATTCAAACTTTCTGCATTTATCTCAATAGTGTCTGAACTTTCTAATTCAGATTCCAAAATATAATAATTTTCTTTTCCACCTCCAGATAATACATTTGAAATAATTTGTGAAGGTATTTCAACATCAAAGCATTTTTTCTGTGTTAATCCAAACAAACTACCAAAACCAGTTTGAGGAACATCAATACATTGTTCATAAGTTGTTTCTTCTAATTTCAAATCAGAACTCTCATAAATATAAACTTGAATCTCATATTGCCCTTCACTTAACTCAACAGTTTTTTGTTCAGGATAAACAATTGTTTTTGAAGACCCATCATCTGAAATGAAATTAATCATTGCATTCTCTTGAGAAGTACTACCATCTAATTTTAAATCAACATTAATCTCATAAACATTATCAAGAATAATATTTACATTACCAGATTCTGTTGTAGAATACAAATATTTAGTTTCTTTAAAATCATCTTCCTTTGCCACAATGTAACCATTAACACATTGAGGAAACTCTTTTTCCAAACTGCCTTGTTCTGTTCGCCCAATATCACAAACTTCCCCAAAACATTCATAAGAAATATTTGCATCAATAGGTTTTAATTTTGAATCATAAGTATTTACTTCAACCAAAGTATTTTTATATTTACATAATTCAGGACTGCCAACTTCAATAGCACTAACATCCAAAGTCTCTCTTGGTTGATTATTCTGAACTATAACTGCAACAGGAAATTGAAAAATTTCATCTCCATTATAAAGTTGAATTAAAACAGGATATTCAAGATTATAAACAAAATGATATGGAACATAACAAAAACCTAAAATTCCTAATCCAGGCTGATTCCCAACAGGATTTGATATCAAAATATTTTCATTAGACGGAGCAACTTCAAAACTATTAGGCCATTCTTTTGAATTTATAAATCTAACATCTGCATCAACAGGAACATCAACAATAAAATATCTATTTTCCTCCTCCCTTAAAGAATAATCTCCTCCTTTTACTTTTAAAGCTAAAGTATTCAATTCAATAGCATCTTGCAATTCATCAAAAACTCCATTAGCTTCCCAAGTTACAGGAGAACAAGTTAATTCCACACCATCAACAGGAGCATAAAGTCTCAAAGTATCAATAGCATAATTCTCTAAAAATAAATTCTTTTGTTCATAATCATAAATTTTTTTTGCAGAATCATAGAGCGAACCTAACTTTGATTTAATAGTTATCTTATGATTTCTAATTAATACACTATCTTCTTCTTTATTCACATTTAAATTCATATCCAAATTAACATCAACTTCATTTTCTTTAATAATTATTTTGGCATCTGGTTCCCCCTCACTAATTTCAAAACCTTGCTCATAATAAGAATCAAATACACACTCTCTTATTTTATCATTAACAAATTCCTCAAGTTGGTCTTCCATTTCATTTTTAGAAGGAACTTGTTCTTTTTGAATATTATTTCCAGAAACATAATACCAATAAGGAATAGGATTTCCTAAAAAATTAAGTTGAGATGAAAACGGCATATATCTAGAACCAGGCTCAAAATCTGGCAAAGAAATATATCCTCCCTGACTTCCTAAAACATCCATTCCTGTTAAAGTATAATCTTCTAAACAAGATAAAAAACTAACATAAACAGGTTCTATACTTGCTGGAATTTGCTCTACCTTAATAGATTCCCTATATACAAAAAAGATTACAATTCCAACAACTACAAGAATAGCAATTATAATAAAAATAGTAACCTGAGCCTTTTTATTCTCAATCATTTTTCTTCACCTCTAAACCAATTTTTTTTCTTATCAAATCAATAATTTCACTATTAATATCTTTTTTTATTAAACTCTTAAATTTAGACCATAATTTCTCATCTTCTATAAGAAGCAAATATTTTTTCATCATCCCTCTGTATTGTAAGAAAAATCTAATATATAAATGTTTCTTAATAACTTAATTACTAAGTAAGTTAGTAATAAAATATTTAAAAATTTCCATAAATACTTTATTTAAGGTCCCATAGTCCAGTGGCTAAGACGTATCCTTGACGTGGATAAGACCGCAGTTCAATTCTGCGTGGGACCATATAACAAAAGGTTTTAAAATTAAGTTTTTCTATAAAATTTACATGAAGATACCAAAAACTACAAATAGATATTGTCCTTATTGTAAAAAAAAGACAGAACAAAAGATTAAGATAGTATCAACAGGAGGTAAAAGAGGAACTTTAACAAGAGGAAGTATTTCCAGAGCAAAGAAACGTGGACTTGGAATAGGAATAGGTAATAAAGGAAAATGGGGTTCAAAACCTGCAGTTTCTAAATTTAAACGAAAAACTAAAACAACTAAAAAAACAAATATTATGTATACCTGCAAGGAATGTAATAAATCAAAATATCAAAAAAAAGGAAAAAGGACAGGTAAAATATTACAAGAATAAAATAATAAATATTTAAAATAAAAATTTATAATAAATAAAATGGCTCAAGCAAAAAGAAAAAAGAAATTTTTCAATATTGAAATGCCTTTGATAAATAAAGAAACTCAACTTCAGGCATATGAACTTAAAGAATTAGATGGAAGATTGATTAAATATGATTTAACAAGACTTCTTAGAGGAAAAAGTATGGTTCTTCAATTAAAAGTTAAAATTAAAGAGGATAAAGCAATTGCAAAACCCAGAAAAATAAAATTAATGCCTTATTTTTTAAGAAGAGCTGTAAGAAAAGGAACAAATTATATTGAAGATTCTTTCTCAACCAAATGTAAAGATGCTCAGATAAAAGTAAAACCTTTCCTTGTCTCAAGAAGAAAAATATCAAGAGCAGTTAGAAAAGCTTTAAGAGAAAAATCAAGAGAAGAATTAATAAAATACATTAAAAATAAATCTGCAGAAAAATTATTTGAAGAAATATTAAAAAATCAATTACAAAAACCATTAAGTTTGAAATTAAAAAAGATTTATCCATTATCACTTTGTGAAATCAGAATTTTTGAAGTGGAAAAAGAAATTGAACCTAAAAAAACAAAAGAATAAGAAATCTTTTAAACTAATTAATTCTAAATAAATTAAAGTATTGCGCCTGCATAGCTGAGTGTTAGTGCAATTGCCTTGTTAGGAATAGGTGTGGGGTTAGTATAGCTCTGGTGG
>CAYPBD010000017.1:0-11840 GCA_964408905.1 Candidatus Woesearchaeota archaeon | reverse complement strand
CTTTGCCTGCAGAATCTAAAAAAGAAAAATTGCTAAAACAATATGAAGAGGATTATGAAGAATTTGAAGAAATTGAAATTGATGATAAAACAATATTTTATCAGCAAAGAGAAATAGAAGGGGCAACTGTTGAGAAAGATTTTAAAGTATATCAATTCGACAGCGAGGATGAAGAAATTTTAGGAACTAATATTAATTGGCGTGATGATTTAGGAGAATATGCAACTCCACAAATAACTCAAACAGAAGCAGAAGCAATGGTAGAAGGCGAAGTTCAATTTTCTAAATTATATATAATATCTCCTGATTCAGATATTTTTCCAATTGAACCAACTCCAACAAATCCATGTTGGGCTGTAACAAGTGTTAATGAATATGGAAATGTAATTGTAACTGTTATAGACTCTGTAAATGGAACAATATTGGGAAATGGTGTTCCTCCTCCTTACAATGCATTTAGTTTATCAGGTCCACAACTTTTTAATCCTTGTTCAGGAGAATGGAATAGCCTTACCAATAATGCAAATATGTGGTTCGATAAGATGCATTATGATGTAGAAAATGTAATGTGGCCAACACAAAATAAAGTTCAGAGCCATATACAATCAAATGAAACTGTTTTGTTTTATGAAGTTGCTCATGGAAATAGTTTTATGTTTAAAAGTGGATGTGTTGAAGGAGTAAGTTCTGAACAAACTAATGCAAATGAAATTGAAACTTGGATTGCTGATTCTAATAAAAAAGGATTTACATTTTTAGGAAGTTGTGATGCAATGTGTGATACTAGTGAAGGAACTTTATCTTATGCATTTAGAAAAGGTTCTAATGAAGATACAGCTGTTGTAGGATATTGTGGTATGGCTGGAAGTGATTGTTTTCAGTATTCATTAGACTGGCAAAATATGTTTTTTAATTATTTAAATGGGGGATGGTATGGAACAGGAACTCAATACACAGTAAAACAAGCACTTGATAAGGCTAATACAGATTATCCTGCTTGTGCAGATATTATGAGATTTGAAGGTGATGAAGACCTTAAATTAGTTACTTGTGATAATTATTATAGTGAACCTTATTGTTGCGGGGGGGGAAATAATTATGTTTGTAAAAATACAACATGCCATAATTTAGCAGGTGTTTCATTTACAAAACCATATAGTGAAATTATTGTAGATGAGTGTGGAGAAAGTTATTGTGAAGATTGGAGTGAAAATTATTGTGAAGATGGAAATGTTAAACATAGCAGAACCTGTCATGATAAAGGATGTGGAGAAGGAGCTTGTTATAATGAACCTCGAGAAGAAGATGAAATAGTTGAGGAATGTGAATATGGTTGTGGAAATGCAGAGTGTTTATATCCTGATTTAGTTATAGAAAATCTTTCTATACAAAATATAAGTAATAAAAAAGTAATACTTGCATTTACAATTAGAAATGATGGGAATTATATTGCAAATGACATTTATTATAAAGTTGATACAAACTCTTCTGATGAAAATTTGGAAATAAAAATAGGAACTAATCTTGATTCTGGAGAATCTACAAGAGCTTATACAGACCCAATAGTTTATTCTGAATCAGGAAATTATAATCCAAAAGTTATTGTTGATTTTGAAAATTCAATTAATGAATCTAATGAAAGCAATAATGAAGCAAGCATTGAAGTTAGTGTTTAGATAAACAAGAAATATTTATAAAACCGATTTCATTATAACAAATATGAAAAGAGATGGTAATAAATTTTTAATGATTTTTATTTTAATTATCTTAATTGGGTTTGTTTCTGCTGATGGTTGTAGTATTGTGCAAAGAGATTCTTGTGATGATTATATTGTTATGGGATTATCTGATGATACTAATGCTCATGGAGAATTAGCTGACCAAGGAAATTATGGTTGGGTTTTATGTTGTGATTTTGGTGATGGAGTTACAAGTTGTTCTGACACAAATAAAATAATTAGTCTATCTTCTGAAACAAATGCTCATGCTGAAATTCCTTATCCTTCTCAAGGTTCTAATTATGATATTCCTGTTTGTTATGATGGGTTAAAATGTGTAAACATAATAGAAAGCTGTGAAGATACTATAAATCCTGATACTGGAAAGATTGAATATCCTATGGAAATATTGTCTTTATCTTCGTGGACTAATGCCCATATTGGAAGATTTGCAGATTATCCAACTAAAGTTTGTTGTAATAAAATTGAATGTAGAACAGGTGAAGTAGGTTCTTGTAGTGATTATTATGAAGAAGAATGTAATTATGACCCTTGTGGTGTTGCAGATGATAGTGTTGCTGAAAATACAGAAGGAGAAATAAATTGTGAAGAAGGATATATTTGTAATTGTGAATTTATAGAAGGAGGTGAATTTATAAAAGGAGAGTGTGTTCCTACTTGGGAAGAGATTGACCAACCTACTTGTGGTGATGGGGAAGTTGACCCTGGTGAAGATTGTGATGGAGATAATTTTGGAGATATAACAGGATGTAATTCTTTAGGTTATGAAGGTGGTGATTTAGAATGTACTCAAGAATGTAAATATGACCTTAGTCAATGTACTGGCGGTAATGAAGAAGGAGAATGTGGTGATGGTGAAATTAATAATTTTCCATATGAAACTTGTGATGGTGAAGAATTAAATGATAAAACATGTTCGGATTTTGGTTTGTCTGGCGATGGACTTGCATGTTATTCAGCAGGTAGTTCTAATAATTGTACTTTTGATACAAGTGGATGTGAAATTGGAGAAGGAGGAAATCCTTCAAAGATAGGAAAATGTTCTTATGATGAAAATACTGATGATGATTGTGAAGATAAATTCTTGACTTATTCCTGGACTGCAACCTGGACATGGGCTGATGAAAATACTGGTAAATCACCTCCATGTGAAGAAGATTATATATCAGACGGAAGTTTATGTTATTATGATCCTAATGGAGCAAAAGCAAAATGTGTAGATGGAAGCAATACTGTTCCATGCCCTGCACAAATTCAACTTCCATTTTTTGGAAAGTATAGTGTGGTAATGATAATTGGTTTAATTATATTTATTTATGTATTTATGAAATGGAAAGAAAATAAAAAGAATTCTAAAAAGAAAAGGAAGAAGAAATAATTAGAAAATTTACTTTTTCTTTTTTGCTAATAAAATTATTAAATTATGTTTATGGGGTAAAAGATTATTATGTTCTTCAATATCTGTTTCAAATTCTTCACATTTAATATCCCAATCAGGATAAAATCTTTTTAATTCTTTTAATGAAGGATAAAAATGGTTCTGCCTTGTTCTTGGCTCATTATTTGACATGCAAAGAATAAAATTATATCCCCCTGCAACAACACCATCTTTCATCTTTTGTATAATTTTTATAGCATCTTCTTTTGGAAGGAAATGTAAAACCATAGAAGAAATAATTAAATCAAATTTATCTTTAATATTAAAATCCCTTATATCTTTTTGAATAAAATTTATAGTTTTAGGAAGGAATTCTCTTAAATCTTTTTTATCAACTCCTATAATCTCACAATTTTTATTTAGAAATCTTTTCAAAATTCCTCCTTTGCCACAACCTAAATCTAAAATCTTTTTAGGTTTTATCTCTTTTAAATATTCTTTAATTTTATTTCTTGTATTCATACCTAGATTAAAGAGCATTAATAATTAAAGATTTCTATATTACTAAAAATAACATTTATAAAATAAAAACCCTACTTAGTTTAATGAAAAGAGGATTTGTATTTTTATTAATATTCTTAATACTAATCACAAGCATAAACACTACTTTAAGTTTTGATGCTGATGAAAATGTTGGTAATTTAAGCCATTCAATACAAGAATTTTATGGACCCTCTGAGAATATTAAAGGATGGATAAATATTAGTTTAGAAGATGAACCTGTAAATTCTTTATTTGAAGGTGGTGAAGGAGATCCAATAAGTTTAATTGATTTATTAGAAACAAAAATAAATAAAGATTTTAATTATAAATGTAACCCTTTAAGTTGTGGAGCAACTTATTCTGCAGATGAACCGAGAGAGACAAAAACATTTGATTTAGATAAAGATGATTCTGTAATTTTAGGTTTTAGATTTGAAGGAAATATTACATCTATTACTTCTGTGGATTTTGATATTGAAAGTGATGTTAGTTCATCCTGTTATAATCAAATATATATTGACCTTTTCAATGACGGAAAAATAAATATTGTTAACAATAAATCTTTATATGCTCCGCAATGTGATGATGTTCTTAAAAAATATGGATGTTTTAACAGCAGTAAAACACCAGGTACAGGGAGTATAAGTGCAAAGTATTATTGTCAAAGAATTAGATTAACTGAATCTCCTGGATTTTGGTTGGGTGCATGGGTAAGGGAAGATACAGCAGGAACCAAAAAATTGACAATGGAACTTTATAGTAAGTCAGGGGTAGCTCTTAAAAACTGCATATTACCAAAAGATGAGATTCCAGAAAATGGAGGAGAAGTAGTTTGTGATATAAATTATTCTGTTATAAAATCAGATGATTATTATGTATGTATTTATTCTAATGAGGGAAGCGGAGATTATAGAATAAAAGGATATTCTGATTCAAATGGCTGTGGGTTTGAGGGGGTTCCTACAGGAAGCAATCCTGAAATTGCGGCTTATAATATTTCTGCTGAAGGAAAAAGGTTTGCTGCTATAAAAACATTAGATATTTCAAATTCTTTACCTAATGAAGATGAAACTATTGC
The DNA here is from genome assembly GCA_964408905.1 of Candidatus Woesearchaeota archaeon. Taxonomy (GTDB): domain Archaea; phylum Nanobdellota; class Nanobdellia; order Pacearchaeales; family GW2011-AR1; genus CAYPBD01. The sequence continues at coordinate 7,102 of CAYPBD010000017.1, read as the reverse complement.
AGACAAAGTTCATGATTATCTTACAAGCACTTATGGAATACAAGAAGGTCATGTAGATTGTTCTCCAGAATGTGTAGTTCCTGTAAAATTTATTTCAGGGAAAGACCAGAATTTGATAACTAATAATTTAACGATTATATATAATAAAGTTGGATTGAGCGGGGCTCATGAAAATAATTTTTATAATATTTCTGAAGAAAGCATTGCTAAGATAAATGCAGATTTTCAAAAATTATATTTAGATGAAGGGAATTTTTCTGTGCCAGATGATTTTGGAGATTACACTTTTACATTGGATTTGGGAGGGGAAGAAATTTTTGAAGAAGAAGTCGATGTTGAAAGAGTTCCTGAAATTAAGAATTTAAAACCAAGAACAACTGCAGCAGCATATCCTACTGGATTTGAAGTTACTGTTGAATCTGAAAGCAATATAACTGAATATGAATGGGATTTTGGAGATAATGATACTCAGACAACTTCTATAAATAAAGTAACTCATACTTATAATTCTATAGGAGATTATGAATTAAAAGTTAAGATAATAGATTTAAATCAACGAAGTTCTGAAAAAATATTTGATATAAGTGTGGGGTCACCAAAAGAAATAATAAATAAAATTCTTAAAAAAATGTTAGGTGATTTGAGTAATATAAAAGAACAAATTGAGGAATTCCCTACATTTTATCAAGATAGTTTAGAACCTCTATTAGATACTGATTCACTTGAAGATAAATTAGAAGAGATTCAACAAGCAAATGCAAGTGCAAGTGATGAAGAAGATTATAGTTCTATTTTAGCTGAACTATTAAAGTTAAATATTCCTGAATCACTCTCCACAAGTATAAGTGCTGATTCAATTTCATATTATCCTGATGAAAATAATATAAATTTAGATATCTTGAAAACAATTGGTGGAGGAGATTATGATACAAGTGATGAGGACAAGTATATTGAAGCCATTTTTGGATGGAATCAGGAAAATATGGAGACAAAAATTACTTTTAATGAACTATCTGCTGAATATGAAGATGTTGAAGAGCCTATTTTAAAAATATTTGAATTAAATATAAATAAAAAAAATGATACATCTAATCCTTATTTAATTCTTAGGGAACTTGATGATCTTAAATTCAAAGAGGATTATTCAGAAAAATCAGAATCAGGATATGTATATATACATTTAGATGAGCCTCAAACAACAATTACTTTTTCAACAACAGAAGATGTTTCTTTTACTGACTTGCCTCTTTTTATTTCTCCTGCAATCAATGAATTATCTATAATGAAAGGACCTAATGAGAAGAATGAACAGTTGTTGAAATTAGCTATTTTTATTTTAATTTTATTTTTATTAGCAATTATTGGTATTGTTTCATATATAATTTTACAGGAATGGTATAAAAAGAAATATGAAAATTATTTATTTAAAAATAGAAATGATTTATATAATTTAATTTCATATGTTCAAAGTTCTAAAAAAGAAGGTCTTGAAGATAAAGAAATTATTTCAAAATTGAAAAAATCTGGATGGAAATATGAACAAATAAATTATGTAATAAAAAAATATGCTGGTAAAAGAATTGGCATGCCTGAAATTCCAATAGGAAAGATTTTTAGTAAATTCAAAAAGAAAAAAAGTATTCCTCCTGGAAAACTTCCAAAGCAATTTCCTTCTAAAAAATTTTCAGGTTCTAATTTAAATAAAAAAAGTTTTTTTAAAATATAATTATTATCACTGAAATATTTATAAACTAATAAGATAAATTTATAATATGGCAATAAAAATTCTAAAAAATTTTTTCAAGAGGATTTTTTCTAATCTTTTTAGACATAAAAAAGATATAAAATTAGGTTTTTACGGACCTCCAAATGCTGGAAAGACAAGCCTGGCAAACAGAATTTGTAAAGATTTTACTGGAGAAGAAATTGGAAGTGTTAGCAAAGTTCCTCATGAAACAAGAAATGTGCAATTCAAAGAAAAGGTTGAAATAGAATACAAAGGAAAGAAAATGGTTTTTAAGATGATAGATACTCCTGGAATTGCTACAAAAATAGATTATGAAAATTTTTTGAAGTATAAGATGAAAAAGAAAGATGCAAAAAATCGGGCGAAAGAAGCGACACAAGGAGTGATTGAAAGTATCAAATGGCTTGATGATATGAATATTGTAGTTGTTGTTTTGGATGCTACTGAAAATCCTTATAATCAAGTAAATATTACAATAATAGGAAATTTGGTTGCGCGAAAAATTCCTGTTTTAATTGTTGCAAATAAAGTTGATTTGAAAAAAGCAGATGTTAAGAGAATTGAGTCTGCATTTCCTGAATATGAAGTAGTTGGAATAAGTGCAAAATATGGTAAGAATTTAGAAGAATTTTATGAATCAATTTTTAAATTATCAAAAAAGGTTTAGTAAAAGTTAAAAACTAAAAAGTTTTATTAAATAGATAAAAGATGGTGAAAAAAAGAAAAAATTTAGGAAAAATAAAAGGATTTTCTATCCAGTTTTTACCATATTCGGAGATTCGTGATTTAGATAGTGATAGAAGGATTAGAAAAATTTTAAATGTTGTTTTAGGAAATATTATTTTGATTTTGCAAGGAAAGCTGAGAGCTGAAGAAGAAACAAGACTTATTGGAGATACAATGGCAATGATTGGACATGTTAAGGATTTCAAAGGAATTGAACTTGCAGTTATTTCTGGAAATAAAAATGATAGCATCTGGGGGAAGATGAAAAAAGGAATTGCAAATGCCCTTGCTGGAGGAGATTTAGGAGCAATAACAATTATTGGACCTGCAACAATAGTTAAAGAAATAAAACGTAACCCGAAAAAAATTGAGTTGTTATTGAATAGATAAATATTTATAAAATAAAAAAATATTAATTAATATGGGAGGAAATTTAGGTAAAAAAGTAAAAAAAGATTCCTATTATATTAAAGCAATAGGAGAAGTTGCACAACAAATTCATAAATTTTTAGAAAAAGTAAATAAAGAATATAAACATCTTTTAACTCAATCACGTAAATTAGATTTTTCTAATTGTGGAAATGGAGATTTAGGTCCTGCTTATGGAATATCTATGTCTCGTGAACTTCAAAAATTTTATGGGCCTTCATATGGAAGAGAAAGAGGTTGTTAAAATATAATAATCCTTAAAAAGAATTTCAATTTTTTATTTTAATGATGCAAAATTATATTGGGGTAACTGGAATTTCAAATATCTCTGATTGTGAAATAACCATACGGAATTTCCAAGATGCAGGAATTAATTTAGAGTCTCATCACATCCCTATGATTGGTTTTTTGGTTATTCCAAAAACTTTAGAAGGAATCCCACCAAATGAAGGGAAGATTCCTCATCAAAGATATCCTCCTGTAAGTTCTATTAAATATATTATGGAATATTCTAAAAATTATGCATTAAACATGATTCACTTTGGAGCAAAAAGGGATTCTAAAATTGGGGAACATATTATTAATCTATTTAACAAAACAGGAATTTACAAAAAGAAACTTTGTCGAGCGTTACAATTAAATGTCGAATGGCCAGAAGAAAGAGAATTAGAAGAAATATTAAATAGTTTTCCAGAGATGTCTATTGTTTTGCAGATTCCTAAGACTATTTTACAGAATGAAGAGAATGAGAGCATTACAAAAAAATTGAAAAATTATGGCTCTTTAATTCATGGAGCATTAATAGATCCTTCTGGAGGAAAAGGGAAAAAATTTAATCTGGATCAGGTCGTGGATCTTTATCAAGAGATAAAAAAGATGGATTCTAAGTTAATCGTTGGGTTTGCAGGCGGATTGAATGGAACAACTGTTGGAGAAAAAATAACACAAATCAAAAGCAGAATAAATAGTTCTAATTTCTCAATTGATGCAGAAGAAGGATTAAGAGTGCATGCAAAAAAAGATGGCAATACTTTAATAGATATGCTTGAACCAAATTTAGTCAAAGATTATATTAATTCGGCAAGTAAATCTTTTAACTAAAATATTATTAAAATAACCAATAATTTTATTAATACTTAACTTTTTCTTTTATTATGCCACATCAATGCGTTAAATGTTCACATATAATTCCAGTAGGAAGCAAAGAATTATTAGAAGGATGCAGTAAATGTGGAGGGCACTTTTTCTTTTATATAAGAGATGAACAATTACAAAAGATAAAAGAGACACCTATTGAAATTCCTAAAGAAGATAAAGAAATAATTGAGAAAGACATTCGAGAAATGGCAGGAATTGTGGATGATGATGCTCCTGTGATTTTGGATTTTGAATCTGTCAGAGTTACTGGTTCTGGAAAATTTGAAATTGATATTGTAAATTTATTTAATAAAAATCGGCCTTTGATTTACAAATTAGATGAAGGAAAATATATAATTGATTTGGCTTCAACACTTAATCAAAATGTAAAAAATTTAGATGAGATTAAGAATCCTGAGAGTAAAGATTAAATAATTTTGAATTTGTAATAATATAATATTATGTTAGGATATACTCAACCAAATAATAATATTTATATCTTTTTTGAAGATGATGAAATAGAAAAGTTAGAACAAAAAAAGATTCGAGGAATTTATTTTAATTTAAATGATCTTAGAAAAAAAGGATTATTAGAAGTATCAATTAACAATCAAATTGAATTAAAACGAATGAACACTTCTGTAAATAAAGATTCTAAAGGATTTGTAAATTTGTTGCAGGTTGAAATTAGGTCTATAGTATATAAAGAAATTAAAAAAGATGGATTATATGAAGAACATGAAAGTTTTCGCCATATTTGTTTTAGAGATGCTAATACTCTAGATTTTTATGATAAAAGTAATTATAATCAATTAAAATACTGGGAAAACTTAGATTTTATTAAAACAAAATTTCAATAAAAATATAAACTCTTTTCTTAATATCATATTATGAAAACAAACAAAATTGATTCTGTTTTAAAACAGGTTCTTGATAAAATTGAACCTCCTAAAGAAGATTTAGATATAATTAAAAATTCTCTTAAAGATTTTCTTGAGAAAGTTGAAAAAAAAATTAAAAAATTGAAAATAGATTGTGAGATCTTTGTTGGTGGAAGTTTTGCAAAAGATACCATGATAAAGAAAAATTATTATGATGCAGATATTTTTATTAGATTTGACAAAAAATATAAAGATGAGGAGATTTCAAAATTAACTGAAAAAATTTTAAAAGAATTTGTAAATGTCTCTGTTGTTCATGGTTCAAGAGATTATTTTCAAATAAAGGTAAGCCCTTCTTTTTTTATTGAAGTTGTTCCTGTTATAAAAGTGAAAAATCCAAAAGAATCAAAGAATATCACAGATTTATCATATTCACATGTTAAATATATCAAGAAGAGAATAAAATCTAAAAAGACTTTGAATGAAATAAAAATTGCAAAAGTTTTTTGTTATGCAAATCATTGTTATGGTGCTGAGTCTTATATTAAAGGATTCTCAGGTTATGGTTTAGAATTATTAATTTATTATTATGGAAATTTTTTGAAATTTGTAAAAGCGATGGCAAAAGCAGAAAATAAAATTATTATAGACATTGAAAAACATTATAAAAATAAACAACAAATTTTAATGGATGTGAATAGTTCTAAATTAAAATCTCCTATTATTTTAATTGACCCAACATATAAACAAAGAAATGCTTTAGCTGCTTTATCTGAAAATACTTTTAAAAAATTTCAAAAAGCTTGTGATAAATTCTTAAAAAATCCTTCTATAAAAGATTTTGAATTAAAAGTAACAAATTTAAAAAAGATAAAACAAAATGCCAAAAAGAAAAAATATGAATTTATTTTGTTAGAATCAAAAACAGGAAAACAAGAAGGAGATATTGCTGGAACTAAATTATTGAAGTTTTATAACCATTTAAATGATGAAATAGAAAAATTCTTTGATGTTAAAAATAAAGGATTTAATTATAATGGAGAGAAATCTGCACGATATTTTTTTGTTGTTAAAAATAAAGAAGAAATTTTATTTGATGGTCCAAGTTTAAAAGATAAAAAAAATTTATTAAGATTTAAAAAAAGACATAAAAATACTTTTAAGAAAAAAGGTAGAATTTATGCTAAGAAAAAAATTAATTTTGAGCTTAAAGAATTTATACAAAAATGGAAGATTAAGAATAAAAAGAAAATTAGAGAAATGAGTGTTGAGAAGTTAGATTTTAAAAATTAAGATTTCCACCTATTGTAAAAGAGGGTTCTTGAGTTAAATCTCCGTCGTAATTATCTATTTTATTTCCGTAATCAAAATTTATTTTAATATTTCCTACTGGAACAGAAATTCCTGCTGATAAATTTAATGTGTCAGGACAAAAATCATAATTAGATTTAGTTGCTTCAACTCCTGCATTTAATTCTATATTTGGTGAAGAAAAATCAAAATTTATTCCTGCTCCATATTTCCAGATCCTTCTTAATAAATAAGGGTTGCATGAAAATGAAAAATTATTTTCAAAATTTTTCTCAAGATTAACTCCTCCCCTAATTTCATTTAACATTGGAACAAATTCATAAGTGTATAAATCCCCTGGAAATAAAGCAAGCTGACCAATCAAATAAGGTTCTATATTTAATTCTTTTAAAGGAATTTTATAAGAAAGTCCTGCTTCAATTTTTAAATCATGGAAAAAATCACTTTCTTTTGTCCCGAAAACATTTCCCGCGATTCTTGAAGCCAAATTTAATCCTTTTTTATTATTTGTATTACCAGATAAATCAGCAGATACTCCAAAAAGATTATTATCTGCATCATCTTTTATCTTTTTTGAAGAATCTCCAAATATAAAACTTAAAGAGGGATTTAAATTGATTGTGTCTAAAATCAAAAAATTTCTTTTGTAACCTATTTGAGATAAAACCATATTTTTTATAGGGGAAGATGAATTGCCTTTTATTTCACCTGTCTTTACAAAAAAACCTAAACAATTAATTTCAGCAGAAGTTAGATAATCTTCTATATTTAATTCAAATGATAAATCAGAATTTGCAAAATTATCTCTCTGCAACAAAGAATTTTTTAATTTCTCTGAAGTTTCATCATATCCTACAAAATTAAGAAAATT
>CAYPBD010000016.1:0-12482 GCA_964408905.1 Candidatus Woesearchaeota archaeon | reverse complement strand
TTTTCATAAAATTGTTCGTCAAATCCCATCATGCAACCTCCTCCCCTTTCTCATCTAAATATTTCATAAATTTCTCTTCTGTTAATTCTTTTTCATTAACACTCTTGCCTTTCCATTTACACTTATGACATTCCCATTCTTTACCACCACCTTCCTCAGAATCACTATTACTTAAAACAAGTCCAACATCATAACTTCCACATTTTGGACATTCTCGAATCCTAAATGTTTTTCCTTTTTTCTTTTCATTAGAAATCCCCTTCGCCTTATTATAATCAGCTTCGCTGTCATAACCTTCCAATATCCACGCAGGTGTTGATAATTTTTTCTTCTTCTTAGCCATTAATTAATCCCCCCATGTTCTTCTTTCAAATCATATTCATAATGGTCTCCACAAGAACTTTTTCTAAGAATTTTATCTTTAACCAATTCATCCAAACAAAACTGCAAAATATTTAATTTATTATTTTCCCATTTAAACTCTTTTAACAATTCAGATAATGTAACATCAAACCTCGGTTTTCTAAAATAACCCAAAATCATCTTTTTCAATTCTTCTATTTCAATTTTTTGTATATCATAATCTGATTTTATTTCACTCATTCTCCACCCTCCCAAACTTCTGTTTCATTATTCCAAATTTTAATTTCTCCAGAACAATCATATTTTGAACATCCCAAACTAGGACTTGTAAGAGATTTTCCATTAATACACCAATGTCGTTCAGAATTCCATTCAAATCCATCTGGACATTTTATTCTAGCTCGTTCAGTACAATTACAATTATCTCTTAACCATTCTCTATAAATTTCTTGTTCTTTAATTGCATTTGCAGTCATAACTTTATTTATAACAACTATCAATATAAGTAAAACTACAATCCCTCCAAAAATCAAAATTGTATTCCTAAGTAATTTTTTATTATCTTTATCCATTAGTAATCTCCTTAATTTTATACATCAAGATTAGCCTCCTGCGCATTATCTGCAATAAATTCTTTTCTTCCCTGAACATCACTTCCCATAAGCATTGAAAAAGTCCTATCAGCTTCAATTGCATCATCAATAAATATTTTTTTAATTTTTCTTGTTTTAGGATTCATAGTTGTATTCCAAAGTTGAGTAGAACTCATCTCCCCCAAACCTTTAAACCGAGTTACATTTGTTGTCCCCAACTTCTCTGTCATTTTTTTAAGTTCTGTATCAGAATAAACATAATGGTCTTTTCTTTTTCTAATTCTATACAACGGAGGCATAGCTGCATAAATATTTCCATTCTCAATTAATTGAGGCATAAATCTAAAGAAAAAAGTCAACAACAAAGTCTTAATATGCTCACCATCAACATCTGCATCAGCCATAATAATTATTTTATTATATCTTAATTTATTTAAATCAAATTGTTCTCCAATTCCTGTTCCAATTACAGTAATCATATTTGCAATTTCTTCAGAAGATAATGCTTTCGCAGGATTTGCTTTTTCAACATTCAAGACTTTCCCCCTCAAAGGTAAAATTGCCTGAGTTTCTTTATTTCTCGCATCCTTTGCACTTCCTCCAGCACTCATTCCTTCTACAAGATACAACTCAGTCTCCCCAGATTTCTTCTTAGAACAATCAGCAAGTTTACCAGGCAATCCACTTAATGAAAAAGCATTTTTTCTTCTCACCAAATCCTTAGCTTTTTTAGCAGCTAATCTTGCTTTTGCAGCATCCATTGCTTTGGAAACAATCTTTTTTGCAACAGAAGGATTCTCTTCAAAATATTCAGATAAAGCAGACATCACAATTGAATCAACAAAACCTTTTATTTCACTGTTTCCTAATTTAGTTTTAGTCTGACCCTCAAATTGCGGGTCAGGAATTTTAATACTAATAATTGCAGTCAATCCCTCACGAACATCATTTCCAGATAAATTATTATTCTTCAAAATACCCCTCTTTTTTGCATAATCATTAATTGCTCTTGTCAAAGCTGTTTTAAAACCAGAAACATGTGTTCCTCCTTCAACAGTATTTATAGTATTCACAAAACCAAAAATATTTTCTTGATATCCATTATTATACTGAATCGCAACTTCTGTAATTACTTTATCCATTTCTTTTTTAAAATAAACTGGTTTGTGAAGAACATCCTTTGATTTATTAATCCATTTAACAAATTCCATTAAACCTCCAACAGCAAGAAATTCTAATTCTTTGTTTTTAATCTCATCATTCAATTTTATTTTTAATCCAGCATTAAGAAAAGTGATTTCTCTAAATCTTGTCTCCAACACTTTAGAATCAAAATCAAGTACAGAAAAGATTTCAGGATCAGGCCAGAAAGTAACTTTTGTTCCAGTATTTTTACTCTTTCCAACAACTTTTAATTTTGTTTTAACATCTCCTCTTGAATATTCTTGCTCATAGATTTTTCCATCTCTTCTGATTTGAATAATTAATTTTCTTGAAAGAGCATTAACAACAGAAATTCCAACTCCATGTAATCCTCCTGAAATTGCATATGACTTTTTGTCAAATTTTCCTCCGGCATGTAATTTAGTCAGAGCTACTTGTACTGCAGGTATTTTTAATTTAGGATGAATATCTACAGGAATTCCCCTACCATCATCTTCGACAGTAACAGAACCATCTTTATTAATTGTTACAATAATAAATTTACAAAAACCAGCAAGAGCTTCATCTACAGCATTATCTACAATTTCATAAACCAAATGATGCAATCCTTCCTTACCTGTAGAACCAATATACATTGAAGGTCTTTTTCTTACTCCTGCTAATCCTTCCAAAATTTTTATCTGAGATGCATTATACTTGTTTTTCATTTTAAATTCAACTAGAGAGATTTGTCTATTATTAATTATTTTTCTAAATATCTGTCTCTAGATTTCAGATTAATTTATGCTCAAAAAAGGCGAGAATTATTTATAAATCTTTCTACCCCAAAAGAGTGGTTTATCGTCGGTAAAAAAAGAAATATAAAGAAAAATTATTCTTTTTTCTTCTTAGAAATCCACCTAACTTTTCGTCTTTTCATTAACATATTTTTTCTGCATTTCGCAGAACATAAATGATTAATAGTTCCATCTTTCATAACTAAGGTTAATCCTCTTGGGAATTCATATTGCTTTTTACAATAAACACATTTAGGCATTTAATAAGCCCTCCCTGTCAACCAATTAAATGTTCCTTTAGCCAATCTTATTGTATAAATATTATCATTCAAATTAAAATCTTCAAAAACTACTTTGTAATCACCTAATTTTATATCCTTAAATTTTTTATACTCTTCTTTTGTTAAAGAGAATGTTGCTGTTCTAATATCAGGATTTTCATTAATAAATAATTTAGCATCTCCAATCATTGAGTCTATATTTCCCATTTTAACTATAACTCCCTTTAGTTATACTTGATTTAATTTTTCTTGCTTCAATTTCAGTCTCTCTTAACATCAATGTATCACCAACTCTCACAGGCCCTTTAACATTTCGCCTCATACTTCTTCCTTTATCTCTTCCTTCCTGAACCAAACATTTAACCTGAGTAATTTCTCCTCTAAAACCAGTTCTTCCAATAATCTCCTCAACAACAGCTGGCACAACTTCTCCTAAAATCTTATCACTTCCTTTCTTAGAAGATTGTCGTGCTTGTTTAATTTTTTGTGTTTTACTTCCCATTTTATTTTAATTCAGAAATATCTTTTTCAGCATCTCCAGAATTGATCACAGCAACAGAAGATGCAGGAACAGAAATCCCAACAGCAATTCCTAACTTTTGTTTATTATCCACTTCTTTACAAGGAATCTTTTTTTCTTTACATAAAATAGGAATATGTTGGATAACTTCTTTTGGTTCCACATCAGTTGCATAAACAACTAACTTCGCAGTTCCTCGCTCAATTGCTTTTGTAACTTCGTTTGTTCCTTTCTCAACTTTCCCAGTTTTTCTTGCTTTTTCAATAATTTGATATGTATCCATTTTAATTTATTGAGGAATTAGAATAAATCCTCACATTTAGTTCATCGGATAAAAAAATTAGAAAAAATAGGTTTATAAATATTTCCACTTCACTTCAATATCATCAGTCCTCTGACGAGGTTTTATATCAATTTTATCTAAATTTTTATAAGAAACTTTAATTCCTTTCTCAAACATAATTTCTCCAAGAAAAGCAATCATAGCACCATTATCAACTAATAAACTTCTATCAGGACAAAAAAATTTAGTTTTCTCGATTCTCTCAGAACACATAATCTTACACATTTCTTGCAATCGAGAATTACATGCAACTCCTCCGCCTAAAAGCAATTCTTTTTTTCCAGTATGAGCCAGAGCTCTTTCAGCAGTTTCAACTAACATAGCAAAAACCGTTTCCTGCAAAGAATAAGCTAAATTACTTAAAGAATATTTCTTTGATTCAAATTTCTGTTTCAAATTAGTAAGAATTCCAGAAAGAGCTATATCCATTCCTTTAACTTTATAAGGTAATTCGATGTAATCTTTTCCTTTCTCTGCAAGTTTCTGAATCTCTGGTCCGCCTGGAAAACCAATTCCAGTATACCTTGCAAAAGTATCAATAAAATTTCCAACACCAATATCCAAAGTTTCTCCAAAAACTCGGTATTTGCCAGCTTCATAAGCAATCACTTGTGTATTTGCCCCAGAAGTGTAAAGCATAACAGGATTCTTTGCTCCTGTAATTCTACCGATTTCTAAATGAGCAACACAATGATTAACAGGAATAATTGGTTTCTTTAATCTCTTCGAAAGTTCTTTAGCAAATCTCATTCCTACTAACAAACACGGAGCAAGACCAGGTCCCTGAGAAAAAGCAATTGCATCAATTTTTTCAAATTCAATTTTTGCTTCTTCTAAAGCCTTCTCATAAATCTCATACTTAACAAAATCATGATGCTTCGCAGATTCCATTGGAATTATTCCCCCTTTTTCTGTAGTATAACCACTTCTAACATTAGAAAGAACTTTCTCATTCTTAACAATTCCAATTCCAAAAGTATGTGCTGTTGATTCAATTCCTAAAATAATAGACATAAAAATAAAAAATAGAAATAGTATATAAAATTATTCAACCCAATTAACTTTCTCAAAATCATGTTTAGTAGCAATTAATATCAAATCAATTAACCACCAAATTCCAAATCCTCCAAAAGTAATTAGTTTCAAGATCCCGGTTCCTATATAACCCATATAGAATCTGTCAATACCTAAACTTCCAAGAAGAATAGAAAAAAGTAAAGCTACTACCCAATTCTTATCTTTCTTTCCCTCCATAACTTTGGAATTCATTTTTTTTGCTTTTTTCGCCATTATATCTCTTATTTAATTAAATAATAAACAAAATAAAATAAACATTTACTTATCTCCTTTTTTTCTTTTTAGTTGTCTTTTTCTTTGCTGGTTTTCTCTTCACAACTTTCTTTTTCACTGCTTTCTTTTTAGTTGTCTTTTTCTTTTTCTTTTTTCCTCCTCTAGACATTTTTGCCTCACATACATTTCCGCTTCCATCTACATAATAAAGATGTCCAGGCTTTCTTGTGACAACATTTTTTTTAACAATTTTTCCCATTATCTCACCCCCTTTTTCAATATTATAAAAAATATATAACAAAATACTATTTAAACTTTTCTAATCCTCGACGAGAAAATCAATTATCTTTTTATATTTATTGTTTAAAGGAATTTCTATAATTTTTGAAAAAGTTTTATTAGAAATAATAGAATATTTAAAAGGTTTAACAATTCTTAAATCAATAACTTTATTTTTATCGTCGAGCCAAACAACAACAAAAGGAAAAAACACAAATAGAGAATGAAGTTTTATCTTAGTTGGTTTACTAAAATTAAATAAAAGAGCCTGTGCTTTCTCACGACGAGAAAACATCAAACCAGTAACTTTTTTAAAAAGATTACAATCCTCAACAACAAGATTTATTTTTCCATTTTTATATTTAAAAATAACTTCTTTTTTCATATTTTCTTTTTTTATACTCCTTATAAAATTTATTTACATTTCTTTCAGTAACAAAATCATGATGCTTAAAACCTCCTCCAAAACATTTTGGAATGTGCATCAGTTCATGAATTATAACTTTAAGTTTTTCCTCATCATCAAGTTTATCAAATCTTTCTGACAAAAACTCAAGAACATAAACTGCTTTAATACCAATTGCTTTTTGCATTATTTTATTTAAAGCATGACATCTTGCAATTGTTCTTTTTGAAGAAGTTCCAAAACTCCTAAAACACTTCACATTAAATAAATCAACATGAGGAAACAACATTTCCGATATTTCCTCTGTTATCTTCTGAATATCATCTGCAAATTCATATCTCATGTTAAAATAAGTAATTAATTATATAAATCCCTTCTGCAATTAAAGAACATAAGAATATTTATAAATAATACTTATTTATTCTATAAAAAGAGTAAAATGAAAAAAATACTAATATTTTTGGGGATTGCAATAATTTTAATTAGTTCTTTTGTATCTGCTGAAATAATAACCAACCAACAACCAGAATCTCTTTATAATATAGGAGATATTCTAAAAACTTCTTTTAAAATAATTAGTCCAACAGATTTAGACCCAGATACTTTTTTTTTAGTTAATATTCTCTGCAATGGAATTGAAACAGAGATAATGAAAACTCCTATAGGAGACATGAAAGCAGGAGAAGAAAGAGAATTTAATCCACCAATACCTCTTTTATCAAGCATATTAGGAAAAACAACAGGGACATGTAAAATAAAAGCAATGTTGGAATCAATTTCTGGAAAAGAATATGAATATATTTTAACAAATGAATTTGAAATCTCAAATTTGATAAAAATAAAATTAACAACTGAAAAATCAGAATTTGACCCAGGAGAAGATATAATTATTGAAGGAGATGCAAAAAAAGAAAATGGAAATCCAGTAAAAGGAATTGTAGAATTAAAAGTACAAAAAGGAAATAAATCATTAGTTGAAAAAATTAATACAGTAAGAAATGGTTATTTTGATTTAAATTTTTCATTGCCTGAGGAAAGTAAAGCAGGAGAATATTCTATTAAAATAGATGTATATGAAATTGATTCTAATACCCAAAAGACAAATAAAGGAACTATCAATCATAAAATTTCAATAAAACAAATACCTACAAATTTAGAATTAATCTTTGATAATCAAGAAGTAGAACCTGGAACAAGTCTGAAGGTTAAAGCAATTCTACATGACCAAACAGGAGAACAAATAACATCAAAAGCAAATATAACTATAAGAAAAAAAGGAGAGATAATACAACAATCAAAAAAGACAACAGATGAATTTTTAGAATTTCCTATTATGTATAATGAGCCCCCTACAGAATTAACAATAAATGCTATTTCAAATGATATAAAAACAGAAGCAATTGCTAAAATACTTGAAAAAGAAGATGTAAAAGTTGAATTAATTAATAAAACAATAATAATAACAAATATAGGAAATGTATTGTATAATAAATCTATTGAAGTAAAAATAGGAAATGAATCAATTGATCTTGATGTTTTTTTAGGAATTGATGAAAGGCAACAATATATATTAACTGCTCCTGATGGAGAATATCAAGTAGAAGTTAATACTGATAAAGGGAATAAAATAAGTGGAATAACTACACTTACAGGAAAAACAGTTGAGATAAAGGAAGCCAGAAAAGGAATAATGAGTTTAGTAACATATCCTTTAGCATGGATTTTCATAATATTAATTCTTGGAATTGTTGCTTTCTTGATTTTCAAAAAAGGACATAAAAAAATATTTTTTGGACATATTCCAAAAGATAAAAAAAATAAAAGTAAAATTTCTTCATCTAAAAAAGATTCATTAATTAATCCAAAAAATAAAGCAGAATTATCATTATCAATTAAAGGAGATAAACAAAATGTAGATATTATCTGTCTTAAATTAAAAAACTTTAATGAAATAAAATCAAATAAATCAAATGCAAAAGAAACAATACAAAAGATAGTTGATTCAGCAGAAGAGAATAAAGCAATTGTTTATGAAAATCAAGATTGTGTGTTCTTTATTTTGGCTCCAATAAAAACTAAGACATTTAAGAATGAAAGAAATGCTATAAAAATTGCACAAAGTATTCAGGAAAGTTTAAAAGAACACAATAAAATATTCAAGCAACCAATAGAATTTGGAATTTCTTTAAATTATGGAACAATAATTGCAAAACAAGAAAAAGGTATTTTGAAATTTATGAGTATGGGAACATTAATAACAAGTTCAAAGAAGATTGCCTCAATTGCAAAGGATAATATTCTTTTAAGTGAAAAAATAAATTCTAAATTAGGGGCAAATGTAAAAACCACTAAAGAAGAGAAAGATAAAATAACAGTTTATAAAATAAAAGAAATAAAAGACAGAGAGAGAAATAAAAAGTTTATACAAAATTTTATAAAAAGAATTGAAAAAGACAATAAAAAGGAAAAATAATTATTGTAATTTCAAAAAACTATTTATAATTGCTCTCTTAACTTCAGGATGTTTCGTTTCTAATTTATTAATAAATTTATCAATATTATTTTTATAAGAAAATTTTCCTTTCTTAATTTTTAATTTTCTCAACTTAGCATAAAGTAAAACTTCCTTGTCCAGAAATAAATATAAAGGTTTGATTATTTTTTTATTAAAAGGTTTAAAATTCTTTATTTTTTTCAAATCTCCTTTAATTACTTCATTAACAATTTTATCTGATTCTAAATCAATAGTATCAGAAATTGAAATTTTGTTTATTTTTCTCTTGCTTGGTAATTCTATTAATTTAATATTTGTTTTATTTGCAAACATTTTCAAAACATCCTCTAAAACAACATCACGAAAATTATTAGAATTTCTATACCCAATTATATCATTTTTTCCGATCATTTTAAATCTTCTAATTACATAAAGAAATTTTTTCTGAAACCATCTAACAAAACATCTGGCACAAAGTTTTCTCTTATTTGTAAATTCATAAACAGGTTTTGTTTCACATAATTTACACATTTTATAATTTAAACCTCTCAAATCTTTTTCTTTCTTTCAAAGAACATTTTTTAGAATAAGCTTTTATCAATTCACCAACTTTTTCCCTAATTTGTCTTTGACATTTATTCAAAATAACAGCACTAGGACCTGGAAATTCTGGAAGAATCAAAGTATATTTCTTTCCAATTAATTCTATAATTTTATTTTCTTTCTCATTTCGTCCGATAATCACCCAGCATTTATCAATAACAAAATGTCGTCCAATTCCAACCAACTTTATTTCATCTTCATTCATTCCTCTTTCTAATAAATATTTCAATCTTCTTTTCAAATTTTTCTCACAAAGTAAACATCCTCCTGCAGGATGAGGATATCTTATCTTAAATTTTTTAGCAAGTTTTATCTGTCTCTCTCTTCGTCTTCCATGAATATCAAGAAGTTTCTCTCTATCAACCAATCCTTTTTTCTCTGCATCTGTTTCAGGCAAAAGTTTCGCAGACAAAGGTCTTAATAATCTACCTTTTAAGTGAGATTCTTCTTCAACCAAATTCATTGCTCTTTTCATTTGAGACATAGGCCGCTCTCCAAGAACTTCACCTGTAACAATTAAATCAATTTTATTCTCATTAGCAAATTTTTTTGCTTTCTTTAACATAAAAATACGACAATCAATACAAGGATTCATTCCTGTTCCTGTTCCATGTTCAGCCTTTCTTAAAACATTTAAATATTCTTGTAAAAGTTTTCCTTTAGTGCAATCAAAAATTTTAAGCTTAACTCCTTGCAATTGAGAAAAATTAAAAGCACACCCTTCATTACAACATCCTGTTCCAAATGGCAATTTAAAAAATAACGCTGTTACTTCAAAATCTTGGTTTTGCATCATCTTAAGAGCCAACCTGGAATCAAGTCCACCAGAGAACATTAAGACACATTTCTTATTTTTCATAATTCAAATAAAAAAATTAGGTATAAAAACTATTTGGATTTCTTTTTTTCTGTCAAAGCTTTGGAAATTTTCTTACTTTTCTTTTTTTCAGGTTCTTTTTTAACCTGCTTAATTTTTCCCTTAGAAGTTTTTTTATTCTTTTTAGAAAATTTAGATAAAAAACCTGAGATACTAAATCCAATCTTAAAAAGTTTAAATAAAATTCCAATTCCTAAAAGAATAATACCCAAAACAAGAGATACTACAAAAATAGTATAAGATTCAGTAAAAAATATAGTAAACAATCCCAAAACAAATTTATCAGAAAAGAAAGATAATATTAAATCAAGTTTTGCAAAAGGTAATGAAGCTACAATTAATAAAATTCCTGTAATAATAAATATATTTGTTTTCTTCTCAACTAAAAGGAACGATAACCCAACTAAGACTAATGATGCTATTAAAAATAAATAAGCATTATGCTCCCAATAATTTTTTGCTTTTTGAGAAATTAAGAAAAAAGGTCCAGCTTTTTCAAAACAATCTATAAAACCACACTCATAATCTTTATAATAAAATTCCTCTACAAAATCATTTGAAATATACTCTACAATTGCATCAGAACCCTCTAAAACTACATTACAAGGCAAAGTAAAACTATATCCAGAACCATCATAATTAAAAACATATTCAGAATTAGTCTGACAATAAAACTGCATTACTTCAAGATTTTTTTCAACAATAGTTTCTAAATTTTGATTCTCAAGAGCATTATCAAGAACTACTTTTACTTCTGGCTTCACATTATTATAATCTAATGACAAATTTAAAGTCCAGAAAACATTTCCAATTAAAATAGTTAAAAAAAGAAACACACAAACAAAAACTAATAAAATACCTCTTATTGCACCCATTAAATAAAAAATAAAAGAAAGTTTATAAAAGTAATTATTACATCCTCTCTAAAACCTTAATTCTTTTCTCCAAAGGAGGATGAGTTCGCCCCAATGCCTTAAATGGACTTGTAAAAAATAAAGGAGCAACTGCCTTATTCACTTTTTTCTCTGGTTGATTCTCAGACTGGATTTTCCTCAAAGCACCTATAAGTCCTCCAGGATATCTTGTGAATTTAACTGCAGAAGCATCTGCTGCAAATTCTCTTTTTCTTGAAATAGCCAATTGAACAAAATATACTACAATAGGAGCAAGAATTGCCATCAAAATCCCAATCACAACAAAAATTTCTTTTCCCTTACTATTTCTTCCTCCACCCCTAAACCAAAGACTTCTCAAAAAAAGTTGAGATATTATTGAAATCATTCCAACCATCACAGCAACCAAAGTCATATATCTTATATCATAATTTCCAATATGTGAAAGTTCATGAGCAAGAATTCCTTCAAGTTCTCTTTTTTCAAGTTTTTTCAAAGCTCCGTCTGTCACACATATCACAGAATGATTAGGATCCCTCCCAGAAGCAAAAGCATTTATCTGTTCAGAATGCATAACATAAAGTTCAGGCATAGGCATACCGCTTGCAATAGTCAAACCTTCAACCAAATTATAATATTGTTTATAATCATCCCTATGCGCTTTCTTAGCACCAACACTTGTCAAGGCAATTTTATCTGATTTATAATAACTAATCAAAATATAACTTAAAGAAAAGATAATTGCAAAAATCATTATAATAAAGAAATATCCTGGTTCAAAAGCTAAAGAGATAACATAACCTAATACAACAATCACACAAAAAATTGAAATCATTAGAAAAACAGATTTATTCTTATTTCGTGAAATCTGGTCACGAAAATCTATTCTTTTATATTTCTCCATGCTAGATTAAATAAAAAATAGTTTTTAAGATTTCTTACTTTTTCTTAATCGCAAAGAAGCAGAAAAGAAAAGCATAAATTATTGCAGAAATAGATGAAACAACAACAAATATCCATAAAGCCCATCTTTCTGGAAGAGCATTTAACATACTGGATCCAGCCATCATCAAACCAATAGAAGTCAAAGCCAGTCCCCAAACATAGGTAATATTTCTAATTTTGCCATTTTAATTCAATTAAAACTCAACCTTAATATTCTTCTTCTCAGCTTCTGTTATCTGTAAATATTCTCTTGCCTTTTTTCCATAAATTTTAGCAAAAAATGCTCCAGGGAAAGTTCTGCATAAATTATTATAACTCAAAATACTATCATTGTAATACTGCCTAGCATAAGCAACTTTATCTTCTGTAGAAGATAATTCTCTCTGCAATTCAAGAAAATTTGTATTTGCTTTTAAATCAGGATAATTTTCCGCAATCGCAAAAATTGTTTTCAAAGCAGATTCTAACTTTTTATCTGCCTTAACTTTCTCCTCAACACCTTTAGCACCAACAAGCGCCTTTCTTGCATCAGTAACCGCTTTAATTGCAGATTTCTCATGCTTAGCAAAACCTTTCACAGTTTCAATTAAATTAGGAATCAAATCAGCTCTTCTCTTTAACTGAACATTAATCTGTGACAAAGAATTATCAATTC
>CAYPBD010000015.1:0-13425 GCA_964408905.1 Candidatus Woesearchaeota archaeon | reverse complement strand
TCCATCATATCTTAATATTTTATTTTTATTATTAATAAATATTCCTGTCTTCTCAGTAATTAAATCTCCTAGTTCTGCTGTAGAATTATTCTCAATTAAAATAATATTTTTGCCTTCAAGTTCTTTTTTAATTCTTGGTGAAAAGGGTTCAATATAAAAAACCTGCAAAAATTTGCAATCTAAATCATTTATTGAATCAAGTATTGCTCCTTTTGTTGAACCCCAGCTTACAATAACATTCTGTGAATCTTTTCCATAAATATTAAATTCCTTAAATTTTTCTGCCTCTTTTTTCAAATCCTCTCCTTTTCTTAATCTCATTTCAATATTTTTATTAATTATCTCAGGATTTTCAGTTGCACTTCCAAATTTATCTTTTTCATAACTATTATATCTCATTAATGAAGTTGATTTCTTTGAAGGAATTAATTTTGGAATTTTCTCTAAAGTATAGAAAGATTCTGCCATGTGTTTGTCACCAATTAAGATTGTAGGAATTTTATATTTCTGTGAAAAATAAAAAGCATGGCTTGCAAGTTCTTGTGCTTCTGTTGGGTCTCCAGGTGCTAAAACCATTCTTGGAAATTCACCATGTCCTCCATGTCTTGCAATGTTCAAATCTCCTTGCCCAGTATAAGTTGCCACGCCAGTTGCAGGTCCAGGTCTTTGAGAAAGATAAATAACCATAGGAATTTCAGCTATTCCTGTTAAACTCAATGCTTCTGTCATTAGATCAAAACCTCCTCCAGAAGTTCCAATCATTGTTTTTGCTCCAGTCATTGAACTTCCAATTGCAGCATTAATTACTCCAATTTCATTTTCTAATTCTAAGACTAAAATATTATTTTCAATCTGTTTCTCTGCCAATTCCCCCATAACAGGTGTCGCAGGAGTCATAGGATAAGCATAATAAATATCTAAACCAGATTTTATCGCTCCCTCTGAAATACCCTGATTCCCATTCATAAAATATCTTTTTTTAATTAAAGGTTTTGGAATTTGAATACTTTCTTTAACATCATTATAACCTGCATTTGCAAGTTTAATATTCTCATCATATCTTGATTCTTCTTTCAATAATCTATCCAAAATTCCAAAATCCAATCCAAGAATCCTAAATAATTTTCCAGCATAATACACATTTTCTGGATGTCCTTTCAAAATTATCCCCTTCTTTTTAAGATTTCTTTTATGAATCATTTCAGTATTTTCATCTAAGCAAACCAAAATATCAATTTGACTATCATTACTATAAACTGGTTGTTCTGAAAAAGTTAGAGTATTAAAATTATGCCCTCCACGAATTAAACTTTGATAATCTCTTGAATAAAAAACATAATATCCTTTTTGCACAAGAGCATTTCCTAAAAGATGCGTCAAAAAATTAGGGCCCTGTCCTGCCTTGCCTCCAAAAATAATATTTATCCTCATTTTTATACTTTAACACAATCAATTTTATATATGTTCTTATTCATCAAACATTATAAATTTTTTTAATTAAAAGATGGTAAGATTTGCACACATTTCAGATGTTCATTTAGGAGGATGGAAGCAACAGCCATTGCAGGATTTGAATTTTCAGTCATTTCAAAAAGCTATTAATATTTGTATAGAAAAGAAATTAGATTTTATTCTTATCTCAGGAGATTTATTTGATTCAGCTTATCCAGGAATAGAAATTTTAAAAAAAACTTTTGCTGAATTTAAAAAAATAAAAGATGCAAATATACCCTGTTTTATAATAGCAGGAAGTCATGATTATTCAATTTCTGGAAAAACTTTTTTAGATGTTCTTGAAAAAGCAGGTTTTTGTAAGAATGTTGCTGATGTAGAAGAAAATGAAAAAGAAATTATTTTGAACCCTGTTTTATATAAAGGAGTAGCAATTTATGGTTATCCTGGGAAAAAATCTGGTTTAGAAATTCCTGATTTGCGAAAATTAAAATTAAATGATTCTCCTGGAATGTTTAAAATTTTCATGCTTCATACTACAATCGACAAAGCCAAAGGAACTCTTCCTATTGATGCAATTGAAACAGAACTTCTTCCAAAAGCAGATTATTATGCATTAGGTCATTTGCATATAGATTTTCAATACAACAATTTTATCTATCCAGGACCAATATTTCCAAATAATTTTCAGGAATTAGAAGATTTGAAATATGGACGTTTTTACATTGTAGATACAAGTTTAGAAAATTCCTTGCAGAGAATAGAATTAAAGATAAAAGATATTGTTTCAATTAATATTGAAATTGAAAATACAATAAATGCAACAGAAAGAATAATTTCTGAAATTAACAAAACTGATGTAGAGGATAAAATAATCCTTCTTAGAATTAAGGGGGAATTAGAATCAGGAAAAAATTCAGACATAAAATTCCCACAAATTGAAGAAATTGTCTCTATGAAAAAAGCTTATTTTTTATTAAAAAATACTCATGATTTAAAGACCAAAGAAGTTGATATGGATATAAATATAGAAACGAGCAATATAGAAAATATTGAAGAACAAACTATAAAAAATTATTCTGAACAAAATCCTGCTAATTTCAATCAATTTATTCCTCAATTAATGAATTCTCTTTCAATTGAAAAACAAGAAGGTGAGAAGTCTGATATTTTTACAAATAGAGTTATTGAAGAAGCAAGGAGGATTTTAAAATTTTAATCAAACAAATTGTCTTAAAAAATATTAGAAGTTATGAAAATCAAAAAATAGATTTTACAAAAGGATCTACACTTTTATCAGGAGATATTGGTTCTGGAAAAACTTCTGTTTTGTTAGCAATAGAATTCGCTTTATTTGGATTACAACCAGGACAGCGAGGGTCTTCTTTGTTGAAGAATGGAAAAGATGAAGGAGGAGTAGAAATAATATTTGAAGTTGATGGAAAAGAAATAATTGTTGAGCGAACATTAAAAAAAGGAAAAACAATTTCTCAAAATTATTGTTCTATCACACATGATAATGAAAAAAAAGAATTATCTGTTACAGAACTTAAAGGAAAAATTTTAGAAATTTTAAATTATCCTTCTGAATTTGCTAAAAAACAAAATATTTTGTATAAATTTACAGTTTATACCCCGCAGGAAGAAATGAAACAAATAATTATACAGGATTCAGAAACAAGAATTAATACTCTAAGGCATGTCTTTGGGATTAATAAATATAAAAAGATTCTTGAGAATGTTTCAATTCTAACTTCAAAATTAAGAGAACAAAAAAGATTAAAAGAAGGGATGACAGCAAATCTTGACCAAATTAAATTTAATCTTGTTTCAAAAGAAGATGAACTTGAAGAAAGACAATTAAATCTGGCATCAATTGAAAAAGAGCTTTTTATTAAAAAAGAACAAAGAAAAAGAATTCAGGAAGAGAAAGAGGAATATGGGAGAAAGATAGAAGAAAGAAATAGGTTAATACAGGAAATTGAGAAAACAAAAATAATAATTGCAAATAAAAATGATACTATTTTTTCAAATAACAAAACAATTGAAATATTAAAAGAACAAATTTCAGAATTGCAGGAATTAAAATTTGATGAAAATAAAATAATTGAATTAGAAAATAATATTTCTTTAAAAAATAAAGAAAAAGAAAAATTAACTCAAAAAAATTTAGAGATTAATTCAAATATAACTTCTTTTAAATTAAAATCAGAAGAAAATAAAAAACTTGAGATAAATTTCGCAAATCTTAAAAGTTGCCCGACTTGTTTGCAGGATGTTGATGCAATTTACAGAGCTAATGTTTTGAATAAACTTCATACAGAAAATTCAAGAAATAATCAACAAATTGAATCTTTGGAATTAGAACAAAAAGAGATTCGTGAAAAAATAAATAAAATTGATTTAGATATTTCTTTATTTCAAAGACAAATAACTGATTTAAAGATATTAAAGATGAAACTACAAGGAGTTCAGGAAAAACAAATTCAAATAAACACAATAGAAAAAAATAATCTTTCATTGATAAAAGATACAGAACTTTTAAAACAACACATAGAATCTCTTAATACTTCTTCATTCTCACTTTCTAAATTTACAAATCTATTAGAAATAAAACAAAAAGAATTAAATGATGCATTAAATGAAGAAAGAATCGCAGACATTAAAGTTGCAGAATTAAAAAAAGAAATAGAAGTTTTCTCTAACCAAATAGAACAATTAAAAAAAGAAATTGAAAGAATAGAAAAAATAAGAGACCAGTTAAATTATATAACTGAACTTGAGAGCTGGCTTTCTAAGCAATTTATTCCTCTAATATCTTTTATTGAGAAAAATGTTATGATTAAACTTAAATCTGAATTCTCCAGGCTTTTTGCAGAATGGTTTTACATGCTTGTTTCAGATAATTTTAATATCAGACTCAGTGATGATTTTACACCAATAATTGAACAACAGGATTATGAAATTAATTATGCTTATTTGTCTGGAGGAGAAAGAACAGCAATTGCTTTAGCATATCGTCTTGCTCTTAATCAGGTTATAAATTCTATGTTAAGCAAAATAAAAACCCGAGATTTAGTTATTCTTGATGAACCAACAGATGGATTCAGTACAGAACAATTAGATAAAATGAGAGATATTCTTCAGCAACTTGATATAAAACAATTAATTATTGTTTCACATGAACAAAAAATAGAAGGATTTGTAGAAAATGTTATTAAATTCAAAAAAGAAAATGGAATAAGTAAAATAGAAGAAATAAAAACTTTTTAGAAATCAAAAAATTTATAAATACTTTTTTCTCCAAATTATTATGAAAATAATAATAGCTAAGATTAATAGAATCATTTCTCCAGCTATTATTATAATTAAATAGGTCCATAATTTACTCGGACCAACTGCATTCTTATAAAATTAAAATGATAAATAATTATTCAAATCAACTTGAAAAAGATGTTTTTACCCTTTTTCCTAGCGAAGTCTCTTCTGACTTAAAATTTTCTGAAAGGGATTACAATCTTGTAATTGTCTATAGAGGAGAGAAAGGGGAAAACACAATTTCCATGGGACCTATGAATTCTACTGACCTTAAAATAGAATTAAATTCTTTGAAGTATAGCCCAAAACTAATAAGATATGAAATAACTTCTGCAAAAAATTAAATCTTCCCCAACTTCTTAGCAAGTTCTTCTGTTTCGTTTAATAAATCTTCAATTTCTTCTAATCCTCTTTTCCAAAATTCTTTATTTGATATGTCAATGTCAATTTTATTAAAAATATTTTTAGGAGAATCTGAAGTGCCTGAATAAAAAAATTCTTTTACTTTTTCTATATTTTCTGCATTGTATTTGACCATCTTCTGAAGTGCCTTTGAAATTAACAGCCCTGAAGCATAAGAATAATTATAAAAATAGCTCCTAATATGAGGCCAGTAAATCCAGCCATTTTTCATGTCTTTGCCGTCTTTAAAAATTTCTCCCAAATAACTTTTCATATTCTTTGTAAAAAGTTTTCCAATATGTTTCTTTGATAAATATCCTTCTTTTCTAAATTCCTTATGCAACTCCTGTTCAAATTTATAACATGCAACTTGCCTCATAATTGTCTGAACATCATCCTGAAGCTTTTGTATCATTAAAATTAATTTTTCTTCTTCATTAACATCTTTTAATAATTCCTGCAAAATAAAATCTTCCATAAATGTTGAGGCGACTTCTGCAGTTGATTTTGGAGTTCCGATATTCAGGGAATTATTTTTCTCTTTCATAAATTCCTTGTGAATTGCATGCCCCATTTCATGAGCAAAAGTCAGGACATCTTTTAATCTGTTAGTATGATTCAACATAACAAAAACCGGCTGATTTTTTAGCATGTCAACACAAAATGCTCCGTCTCTTTTTCCTTTCTTTGCAAAAACATCTATCTGGTCTTTTTCAATAAAATAACTTAATATCTCTGAAAATCTTTTATCCAGTTCTGAAAAAATTTTTGCAATTAATTTTTGTGAATTCTCGTAGTCAAATTCTTTTGAAATTTCTCCATATTCTATATTTCTTTCTGAATAAGTAAATTTTTTTAGATTAAGCAGGCTTGCTTTCAGAGTATAAAACTTTCTTGAAATTTCAAATCCTCTTTCTGTCACACTTTCAATCAAGGCATCAACGATTTCTGTTTCGATGTCGTCTTCCAAATGCCGTGATTTATCCGGTCTTTCAAATCCTCTCAATTTGTCATTTACTCTTTTATTTTCCAAAACAGCATTTAATTCATTTTCCGCAACATCTTCATATTTTTCAATTATTTTATTAAAAACATTTATTGCTTTATCACGGACTTTTTTATTTTTATTTTCTGTCAGGCTTCTTATTTCTGAAAATGATTTTTTAACTTCCATTAAATTTTCATCAAAGACAAATCCTTCTTCTTTGGACAAAAATCCTGAAAGCATGTCCACCCAAAAAGAATAAGCTCCTGAAGATTTAAGATTCATTATCTTTTCTTCTTTTTCACAAAGTAGATATTTTCCTTCAAGAAATAGATTTTCCAGAAAATGCCTATATTCTCTAAGTTCTTCGCTCTCTAAAAATTCTTTTTGTTTTTCTTTAGATATTTTTGAAACATTTAAAATAAAAAATCTTATTTTATCCTCGATATTTTTTTTGAATTCTTCTGCCTTATTATATTTTGCTTTGAGTTTTGGATTGCTTTCATCTAATTGGAGTTTTAGCCAATAAAGGTAATATTCATCTCCGCCTTCGAGATAAGACTCTGCCAATTTTTCATATTCATCAAGCGCTTCTCTTAAAATTTTTGAGTTTTTCAAATATTCTAAATTATCTTTCCATTTATTTGCAAATTTGTCTGATACTACCTCAATTTCTTTTCTCTTAATTTCAAAATTTCCCTCAAGCCTTTCTAAATTCCATCCATTCCCCATAATTCTTCAAAATGCGAAAGCTTTATAAAATCTATTCTTTTATCAAAATTAAAGATTCTAAATGAATTATTCTTATGAATATTAAAATGGACGCTGAATTAAAAAATCAAATATTAAAAACAGGGACAACTATTTTAGGAATTGTTTGTAAAGATGGAATTGTAATGGCTTCTGATAGGCAGATAACTGCAGGAAGTTCTCTTGTTGTTGGAAAGAATTATCAGAAAACAATTCAAATAAATGATTACCTTCTTATTTCCTTTACAGGAATTGTATCAGATGCTCAAAGAGTTCCAAAACTTTTGGCAGCAGAATTAAAATTAAAAGAATTAAAATCTAAATCACGACCAACTATAAAACAGGCAGCAAATCTTCTTACAAATATAAACTATAATGGGATAAGAAAACCTTCAATGATTCCTCAGCAAGCAGGATTTTTATTAGCAGGTTTTAATGAAGATGGGTCAGTAGAATTATTTACTATAACTCCAGATGGAAGTGTTGTAAAAGTAAAAGATTATGATGCGAACTTTGGTTCTGGAATGCCTTATGTTCTTGGTTTATTAGAAAGACAATATAAAAAAGATATTAATGTTGTAGAGGGAGTCAAATTAGCAATAGAAGCATTAAAATCTTCAACACAAAGAGATGTTGGAAGTGGCTATGGAATTGATGTTTTTACAATAACAAAAGAGGGAATTAAAAAAGTAGTGTCACAAGAGATTCAGCCCAATTACAAAGAAGATTAAACAAAATTTTATTTAAATAACTAAATTGAAAAAATTAAATTGGATATCTTAAAAAATATAACAGATCAGCTGAGAGGCTATATTACAGAAGCAAGCTTTGAAGGAGCAAATATAGTTCTTTATACAGATAATGAAAAATTCTTCAAAGAAGGAGAACCAAAAATAAAAGAGATAGTTGAACAAATAAAAAAAAGAATTGAACTTAGAGCAGACCAAAAGATTCTTCCTGATAAAGAAAAAGCAGAAAGTGATATAAAAAATATTGTTCCTCAGGAAGCAGAAATTACAAATTTAATTTTTGATGCTCACAGAAGTATTGTTATAATTGAAGCCAAAAAACCTGGAATGGTAATTGGCAAACATGGTTCTATTTTAGATGAAATAAGAAAAACAACTTTATGGACTCCTCAAATTCAAAGATCACCCGCAATAAAGAGCCAGATTACTGAAAATATTCGGGAAGTCCTTTATGCAAATAACAATTATAGGAGAAGATTTCTTAATTCAATAGGAAAGAAAATATACAAAGAATGGAATCCAGAAAAAGTTGATGAATGGGTTAGACTTACTTTTTTAGGAGGAGCAAGACAAGTTGGACGAAGTGCTGTTTTTTTACAAACTCCTAATTCAAAAGTCCTTCTTGATTGTGGTATAGATGTGGCCTCTCAGGGCAAAGAAAAATTTCCTTTTTTTAATCTCCCAGAATTTGATATAAATCAATTAGATGCTGTAGTTATAAGCCACGCTCACTTAGACCATGTAGGATTACTTCCTTATTTGTATAAAATGGGTTATAAAGGACCTGTTTATATGACTCCTCCAACTAGAGATATAGCTGCTTTACTTTCACTGGATTTTATAGGTGTTGCATACAAACAAGCTGTAAAACCTTTATTTGATTCTTCAGATATAAAAGAAATGGTTAAACACAGCATCTGCTTAAATTATAATGAAGTTACAGATGTCACCCCAGATATAAGAGTTACTTTTTATAATTCAGGTCATGTACTTGGAGGTGCAATGGTTCATATTAATATTGGAAATGGATTACACAATTTACTTTATACAGGGGATTACAAATATGCAAGAACAAGATTGCTCAATCCTGCAGTATCTTCATTTCCAAGAATTGAATCAGTGATTACAGAATCAACTTATGGTTCAAAAAAAGATGTATTTCCATCAAAAAAAGAATCAGAGGAGCATTTTATAGATTTGATTTCTAAAACAATAGAAAGAAATGGGAAAGTATTAATTCCAGAATTAGGATTAGGACGTGCGCAAGAAACAATGCTTATTCTTGAGGATGCTATAAAAACTGGAAGATTGAAAAAAATTCCAGTATATATAGATGGAATGATTTGGGATATTAATGCTATTCATACTGCTTATCCTGATTTTTTAAGTAATAAAGTGAGATCAGAAATTTTCCAAGATAAAAATCCTTTTGTTTCAGATATTTTTAAAAGAGTTGGTTCTTCTCAGGAAAGAAAGAAAGTTATCGAAGAAGGTCCATGTGTTGTTTTAGCCACATCTGGTATGCTTGTAGGAGGAGCTTCTGTTGAATATTTCAGAGAATTTGCAGGAAATCAAAATAATTCCATAATATTTGTTTGTTATCAGGGAGTTGGTTCTCTAGGAAGACAAGTTCAGGATGGAGTTAAAAAAACAAAAATGACTGTAGATGGAAAAGAAGAAATGGTAGACATAAATATGGAAGTTCAGACAATAGAAGGATTTAGTGCCCATGCAGGACGAAATGAATTGCTTTCCTTTTTCAATAACATGAGACCAAAGCCTAAAAGAATAATAATTGAACATGGAGAAGTATCAAAATCTTTGGATTTAGCATCTGCTCTTTACAAACTTAATAGGGTCGAAACAAATGTTCCAAGAAATTTAGAAACATTAAGATTGAGGTAATTGAATTGCCGAATTAAGATAAATCTAAAAATATATCCTTATTATAAATAATATAAAAAGAAAAAAGGGATTGAAATTAAAATTAATTTTTCTAAGATATGGCTTTATACTTTAATTGTAATTGGGATTCTAGCAATTGTTGGTTTAGGAGTTTATGCTTATTCGGGTAATGTTGGACATATTTCTGATCAGATTGATGAAACAGACCCAACAGTTCCTTCTTCAATAAAAATTGTAGAGATGTCTACACGCTTGCTGGTGAAAGTCCTAAATATTATTATCCAAGAGAAATAGAATGTAAAATTGATTTAGATGTTACATGTAAAGGATAATTGGATTAAAGTTTAAAAACTCCTTTTTCCTTTTTTTTACAATGAATAAAAAGAGGTCTCTTCAATTTATTGGATTATTAATTTTAATTATAGGTATATTTACTATCGCTGCCATGGTGAATAAAAATAAAGCCTGGCATTCTTCAGATGAAATTTTAGTTATAGTAGAAGGATATACTATGACTTTAGAGGAAGCAATAGATAATAATGTTTTCATTGATGGAGCAACTCAATCTTATACCACAGAAGTACCAAATCCAGGACACAACGCAAATGAAATTTGGATATCTGTTAATGGTAATGAAATGACTTTGCAAAGTGCAATTGCTATTACAAATAATCTTTGTGGAGAAGATTCTCCTTCTTCATTATATGCCTATGCAATTAATACTGGCCAATTTGCAGATGAAATTGAGGTTTCTCCTGGAAAGAGTTTACAAGATGCAATTAATACTGGTGATTTTTGTTATGATTCTGAGGTCTCTTCCTATATTTATTCATGGTATACAGGACCTTGGGGACCTTGTATAGATGACCCTTATGATTATAATCCAATGAATTGTATTCAAACAAGAGTAGTTTATTGTAGACGTAGTGATGGACAACAAGTAGCTGATAGCTATTGCTCTGGAACAAAACCTTCAAATACCCAAGATTGTGATTGTCTTGTTTGGTAACATTCATTTTAAAAACTCTTTTCCCTTTTTTATAATATGAAACATAATCTAAAAATTACAATTATTCTTTTAACAATGTTTGTTATAACTCAATTTATTGGGTTAGCTGTTTTACATGCAGATGTTTTTCATATTGAACAAGAAATTAATGGCACAATTCATGAAGTATCAAATCCTCAACTTGCATGGATTCAACCACCAGAAATAGAAGAAGACAGAGATTTTTTCAGTGTTTTTCCTAATTTAGTGATTGCTTTTGTAATTGCAATTGTTTTATTATTTTTATTAAGTAAATTTGAATTAAAATTTATTTTAAAAACATGGTTCTTTGTTGTAATTTGCATTGCTCTTTTTTTATGTATCTATGCATTTGAAAAACTTATTCCTTTTATAATTAATCCAACTTTAGCAGTTGTAATACCAATAATTATATCTATTCCTCTTGCGTTTATCAAAGTTTACAAAAGAAATTTTCTAATTCATAATTTTACAGAACTTCTTATTTATCCTGGAATAGCTCTAGTTTTTGTTCCTATCTTAAATATTTGGACAATTTTTATTCTTTTAATTTTAATTTCAGGATATGATATATGGGCTGTTTGGCATTCTGGAATTATGCAAAAAATGGCAAAATATCAAATAAATAAATTAAAAATATTTGCAGGTTTTTTTGTCCCTTATATCTCAAAAAAAATGAAATCAAGAATTAAAAAGTTAAAAGCAATGGCAAAGAAAACCGGGAAAAAACCTAAATCAAGAAAAATTAAAATTAATGTAGCAATGTTAGGTGGAGGAGATACCATTTTTCCAATTATTACTGCAGGAGTTATTTTAAAGACAAGTTCAATTAATTTACCTTTTGGTCTTCCATCATTTATTGGAGGATTTATCCCTGCATTATTTGTAATTGCTGGAGCAACTCTTGGATTAAGTTATTTATTTTTCTGCTCTGAAAAAAAGAAATTTTATCCTGCAATGCCATTTATTACAGCAGGAATTTTTCTCGGAATAATTTTAAGTTATATTTTGACCATTTTTCATATTCTTTAACTGTCCTAATCCGCCAGTAACAACAAACCATAAGTTTTATAAAAGGATTTTTCTATGGAATTTAAGATAAAATGATAGTAAAACAAGAATTAATAACAAAAATCAAAGATTATTTTGATTTGAATGTTTATGAAACAAAAGTTTGGTTAGCTTTGCTTGGAAAAGGAGTTGCTTCAGCAGGTGAGGTTGCATCTCTTTCTAGAGTTCCAAGAAGTAGAACTTATGATGTTCTGGAAACTTTAGAAAAAAAAGGATTTGCAATTGTAAAATTAGGAAAACCTGTGAAATATATTGGAATTAAACCTAAAATAATCTTAGAAAAATTAAAAAATAATGTTAGAAAAAAGGCAGAAGAAAAAATAAATAATCTATCAAAAATAAAAGAGACAGATGAATTTAGCAAATTAGAATCTTTATATAAAAATGGAATAAGTCCTATAAAAAAAGAAGACCTTTCTGTAGCATTAAAAGGCAAATCAAATATTTCTAATTATCTCAAAGAAATTTTGCAGAATGCAGAAAAAGAAGTAATGATTTGCACAAATGCTGAGGAAATTAAATCAAAAACAAAACTTTTTCAACAAACTTTTGATATTCTTAAAAAAGAAAAAATTAAAATAAAATTTGCTTTATCTGGTCCAGAAGATTTGATTAAACAAATAGAAAAAAAATTCGGGATGAAAATTAAAAAAATTAATATTGATGCCAAATTTTTCATTATAGACAGAAAAGAAATGTTGTTTTACTTATCAAAAGATTCAAATAAAGAAAATATAGCAATTTGGATTAATTCTGAATTCTTTGTTCAGGCCTTTGCAGAATTATTTGACAAGGCTGTTGAGAGATAAATATGAATTACCTTTCAACAAATATTAATAATTATTCACAATTTCTTCCAGATATTGATAGCAAATATCTAGATAATTTGGAAAAATTGCCATCCCATCTTCAGAAATTTTTTCAAAAATCTTTATCACAAAAGATTTTGCAAGCGTCTCCTTATGAATTAAATAAAAGATTGGACTTAATTTCAACAGGTGCTTTAGGAGATTTAACTCAAGAAGAATACAAGAAACATCTTGAAAGTATATTTTCTTATCCTAATCTTGTTGATAACACAAATAAAAAAGAGATAATCCCCAAACTAGCAACAGAACAAACATTAGAAAAAAAGCTTTCTAGGGATAAAGAAATTTCTAGTCCAAATGTAAAAATAATTTTTAATTATGGAAAAAGAAATAAACAAGAAGGTGTAGAATATTCAACGTCAGTACTAGAACTTACTGAAAATGAAGAAGACCAAATAAATGAGATAATAGATGATATGAAAGATAAAGACCTTATAAATCTTGATTCTTATTCTGAATTTATTGAATCATCTAAAAACCTTTCAGAAAGTCAAAAAATTGTTTTATTAGCTGAAATTGGAGATTTATTATTTGATATGTATCATGCTCCAGATTATGTATGTAGACACATCGCTTCTCACCTTGAGCAACTAGCAAATGATATTGGGATAAAATCAGCAGCAGTTTCAGGAAGATTTTTTGATGAAGGTCATGCCTATAATATATTAAAAACAGAAAATGGAACTGCTATAGTTGATTATGGAAGTATTCTAATAATAAATTCAAAAAGTATTGAAAAAGCTTTAGAAGCTTATCAAAAAAACATAAACACAATTACATTTCAACATTTATTTTTTGAGGATAATAAATTAAAATACAGACTTATAACAAAAGATGGGAGAAATTTTCTTAATTTTGTAGGATATGATGAAACTTCAGAGAAATTAAAAAATTCTT
>CAYPBD010000014.1:4076-13510 GCA_964408905.1 Candidatus Woesearchaeota archaeon | reverse complement strand
TTGTTTCTTTTTGAATCTTTGTGCTTGTTTATGGATAACTTCTGGAAATCCTATTTTCATAATGCCTTTTATTAAAGTAGACCATCCTAAAATGGTTATAGCAACTTTCCAATTTAAAGCCCAAACATTGTGCAAGATTACAGTAACTAATCCCATGAGAAATGAAATGTAGCCAGTGGATATGACAAATGCTTTATTATCAGTCATCTCTATTGTCTTGCCTAATTGTTTTGTTATAATAAATAATAATCCAAAAACCACAAAGAAACTTCCCCAAAATCTTGCGAAAAAAATTGAGATATCCATCACCATATCTTTATTACTTTGTTATAGCTTATAAGTTTTCCCAACAATTCACCTCTTCCTCTTATCACTTACAATTAAACCATCTTTGAGTTGGATTACTCGTGAAACATATTTTGTGTGCCATTCCTCATGAGTAACCATCACAATTGTCTGGCCATATTTTTTATTAAGAGTTTTGAATACTTCTAAGACTTGTTCAGATGTTTTTGTATCAAGATTTGCGCATGGTTCATCAGCAAAAAGAATTTTTGGTTTTTTAGCTATTGCTCTTGCAACGGCAACTCTTTGTTTTTCTCCTCCTGAAAGTTGATTTGGGACTCTTTTATCTTTATCTCCTAATCCAACTTTAACAAGTGTTTTATGTGCTTCTTTAAGTGCCTGTATTTTCTCTTTACCTTCCATCATAGAAAGAATTTTTATATTCTCGCTTGCAGACATTTCATCAATGAGTGCATAATCCTGGAAAACATAACCTAATTGAGTTAATCTATAATATCTTCTCTGTTCTTCAGGCAAATCTGTTAAATTTAATTTATCAATTGTGTATTCACCACTTGTTTGTGTGTCAATTAATCCAAGAATTCTTAACATAGTTGTTTTACCACTTCCACTAGGGCCCATAATTGCAATGAATTCTCCTGGTTTAATATCAAAAGAGACTCCATTCAGAGCTTTTACTATAATTTGTCCTGTCTTATAATGTCTTTTAAGATTTTTTACATTAATCATTCTCTCCCCCAAATTGCTTCTATCATTTTTTGTTTTGTAACAAACCATGCAGGAATAATCCCAGCAATAACAGATAGAATAATCATTGTAAAAATACTTTGTATTATTAATAACCATTGAATTTCTGGGATAATTTCTATGCTTTCATAAAAGATTACAGGATTGGTAGTAAAATAAAAAATAAGTCCAAAATATAATAATAATCCTACACAAATTCCAAATAAGACATAAGATGCACTTAATATTGCATAGCTAAGTATTATTGAATTAGGGGAAATTCCAATTGCTTTAAGGATACCAATCTCTTTTTTTCTATGTAATACATTAATATAAACAATAATTAAAATTAATGAAGCACCGACGATTAAACTAACATACCTTGAAATAACATTTACTAAATCTAGACTTTCCATAGCTTGTCTTAAAATAGCATCAGATTTTTCATTATTTGTAAAAACTGGCTCCTTCACACCAACTGCAATTATCTTTTCTTTAGCTTTTGCTGAGTCTTCTGGATTTTTCACTCTTATAACAATACTAGTTGCTTTATTCTCATCAACCCCCAAAACATTTTTAATCTCCTTATAATGAACTAAAGCATTTAAATCTGTAAGTTCAAATGTACCCTCCATTATCCCTTTAACTTTGTAAATTCTTTTTACTCCATTACTATATGTAACATTAATAAAAGAACCAACCCCCACTGTTCCTAAATTATCATAAATCTCAGAACCAAAATAACCTTCCACAAGCATTGCTCCAATTATAATTTCATCTCGCGAAAAGTCTCCTAGAAATTCTCCTTCATTGATAATATAAGGATAATTTGAAATATCATATTCTTCAGAGGGTAATAATCCTGTTATGGTAGAACCAACAATTTTTTCTTTGTATTTAATAGAGGCACCTACATCTAAACGTTTTGTTGCCGACCTTACTTCTTGAATACTTCTTACTTTTTTCAATATGTTCTCTGCATTATTTATGTATGTATTATCTTCACTTGGTTCAATAACAATGTCTCCATAAGGATATTCCATAAAATTTGTAAACATTCTGCCAAGCCCTCCCATCATTGAAGGCAGAAAAACCAAATTAATAAAGATAAGAGCCAGCACGAAAATTATGAATGCAAGTGTCTTTTTATTTCCTCTTTTTAAAGTGCTAGATGCAATAACTGCTCCAACTTTGAAATCTTTAAACATTTTAGTTTCATCTTTTTTTAGTTTTCTTTTTTTTATTAACCTCTGTGTTATGGTTATTTCCTTTTAAAATTTGTTGAATTATTTTTTCTTTGTCTTCTTTTGTTTTAAGATAATATAATATAAATGCAATAATAACTATTATAATAATAAATATGAATAATATATTTATCCAATTTGTGCTTGCTCCAAGAATATTAACATTTAATTTTGAGACAATCTGATGACTTCCAAAATCATCTTCATAATTAATTTTAACAGGAAATTCAAATTCTCCTTTTTTATTAGCTATAAATGTGAAAACTGCAGGACCATCCTCATCACTTTCTAAGGTTCCCATAAAAGCTTCTTTTCCACCTTCAAAAGGATGTTCTAATTCTACTTTTATGGAGTTTGCATCCCCTTTTCCAAAATTTTCTATTCTTAATGTTAATTCAACTGTATCTCCTTCTCTTGGAATAATAGGGTCTATTTTTGCAGAGGCTATATTTAATTTAGCAGGGTCTGCATTAACAGTTATTGTAAAGTTAGATGTGGTTGTTATTGTAAAAGAATCTGACTTTCCTCTTGCAATCAATTTCATTTGATATTCTCCTTTTCTTGCATTATCTGTTGTTTGCATATGGTAAACTACAGAACGTTTACTATTTGCATATCCAAGTTTCCCTATATATATTGTAGGGTCTTCTTTTACTAAGATATCTGAAGAAGGATTAAATAATTCTAAGGAAACATTTTCAGGAGTTTTTGAATCACAGCTTTCAACCTGGACTTCAACAGTGAAAGATTCATCGATTCCAACAGAACTTGGAGTAATATCACTAACTTCTACACTAATACAGTAACCACTACTTGCTGAGATGGTTGTCATTAAAAAAATTAATAATAATATTGATGCAAATATTTTCAATTTAATATCCCTCTTTTTTTGTTTAAGGAAAATTTATTATTTAAATCTTCTGATATTAATTCCAAATATCTAATTTTTCTTCCTGAATTTTATTGAATTCAGGACATATTGAATTATATTCACACCAGTTGCAGAGAATTGTTTTGTTTGGAGGGAATTTTGTTGTGGATTCTATTTCGTCTATTAATTCAGTTATTTCCTTTTTTAATTCTTCTAATTGTTTGTTTGTTCTTTGTGAGACGATTTTTTGGTTATGTGCGAGATAGTGCCAGATTAGTAAAATGTTTTTGTCTTGTCCGAATAATTCTTTTATTGCAATTGAATAAAGTGCAAGTTGTCTGTCATTTTCTATTTTTTCTTTTGTTGGCAAGCTGTTTGCTGTTTTGTAATCGTGAATTTCTAATTGGTCTTTTTCTAAGTCATGAACTAATCTGTCAATGTATCCCTGAATTTTGTATTTTCCGTCTTTGTTTAAATCAATAATAATTTTTTTTTCAACTTCTAATGTGTTGTCATTGAAAGGTTTGTGTTTGAAGTAATAGTCAATAAGGAATTTAATGCCTTTATTGAAGTAATCTTTTGTTGTGAAATTTTGTTTTACGATTTTGATTGAATCTTTGTAGTTTTCTGTCCAATTATTTGAATAGTAATTTATTAGTTCGTCAATTGTTGGGAGTTTGTTTTGTTTTACCTGAATGTATAACCATTCTAATGTGTTGTGAACTGTTTTTCCTAAGAAAGCTTCAATTGTTGTTTCTATTACTTTTATTTTATCTATGTGTCTGTATTTATATCTTAGACGACATTGTTCAAATGTGCTTAATTTTGAGTGAGAATACATTGCCATGAATTGTAAAAAAGAAAGAGGGTTATAAAATTAATTATATTCTATATTAATTGTGGTTATATTTGGGTATTTGGTTTTTATTTGATTTCTGAATTCAACTAATTTTTTATTGGAAATTTTTGATGAAATAGGATATTCCCCTTCAGATTTTATAGTAAGTATAGATAAATTTTCTAATGTTTCATTAGTAGAAGGATTGATAATTTCACCTCCTGTATGAAATCCTCCAGGATAACTTAATTCATATTGTAACTTGCCATTTCTATTATGAATATCTAATATGTTTTCTGATTCCATAATTTTTCTAAATTTAAAACCTTTTTAAGAATTATTGTTCTTCACTTTCTTCTTCAATATCCTTTGCTAAGAAATTCCACCAAGGTCTTCTTATTCTTAGAACTTCTCCTGTTTCAGAATCAACTTCTGCTTGAACAATTGCTTGAACAGAAATAAAACCAAATAATCTTGCTCTTTTTCTTGCCTGAATTTGATATATTCCCTCTTCATCTAATTTCATTGTTTGATTTTCTAATCTTGTCTGAATTCTTTCTCTTATTTTCTCTTTAACTTGGTCTGGAAGGATTTTAATTTCTCTTGTTTCATTGTTTCTGAATCTACCATAAATTTTATCATCTGATTTATATAAAGTAACATTTGTTGAAGCATTAACTCCTTTAACCTGAACGATTGTATTTCCTGATTTTCCTGCTCTAATTGTCATTTCTCTTGTTTCATCTTCAAGCTGACATCTTGTTACAGAACCAACACAAGTGCATCTGTTTGGACATTCAGATTGGCTTGCATAATGGGCTCTTACTCTATTTCTTGCTGTAATTATATTTTTGATTTGGGCATCTGTTAGCCCAGGTCTATTTCTCTCATTATTTTGATTTTGTGAATCATCTTGTCCATTATTTTCCATATCATTTGATTCATTTTCATCATCTATTGCACTCATGGTAATTCCTTGTGCGGCGATAAAACCAATTAAAAATAAAGTTATTAGAATAAATGTAATCTCTTTTTTCATAAATGAATTAAGAATTGTTTATTTATAAATTTTTTTAAATTATCTCAACTCAGCCATTGAAAAGTTGTTATTAAATATAAAATTGTCCCTTTCAAACAACTTCACCAAAACCAATCAGTCTCCAGTGTGTGTTGATATTTCTTGCTATTCCAACATTATCTCCTTTTAATGCTACAATTGGAATATTCAAATTTATTTCGACTTCATCTTCTTTGATTTTTTCAACTGTTCCTACTGTAATTGTGGTATTAACACTTAACATTAACATTTCTTTTGTTTTTAATGGTGCAACTTTTTCATGTTCTACAGTTCCTAAAACTTCTTTAAATAATTTTATTTTAATTTTTGGATTGTAAGTTATTTCTGGGAGCTTTCCTTTTAATCCTGCAAGACATCCTGTCAGTGAATCTGTTTTTGTTAGGAAGGGGTCTAATTCTGTTTCAATAGAAATACTTGCTCCTGGCAAAATTTCTTTAACTGATTGATTTCCTTTATGTAAAGATAATATTTTTGTTGTTAGAGTTTGATAAGTTTGCTGATTTGCTTTTTTAATATTTAATCCTGGTTTAATTTCAATTTCATCGCCAATTTTTAATTTGCCTTTTTTTAGAATTCCTCCTAAAACTCCTCCTTTTAAATTTTTTATTTTTGTTCCTGGTTTGTTTATATCAAAACTTCTTGCTATTAAAAAAATTGGTTTTGTATTAATTTCTTTTTTTGGAATTTCTAATTTGCAAAGTTCTTCTAAAAGTTTGTTAATATTAATTCCTTGCTGCGCAGAGATTGGAATTATTGGAGAATTTTCAGCTAAAGTTCCTTTTACAAATTCTTTAATTTCTTTATAATTTTTTATTGCCTGTTCTTTGTTTACTAAATCAATTTTATTTTGGACTATAATTATATTTTTTATTTTTTTTGCCTGCAATGCCATGAAATGTTCTTTTGTTTGAGGTTTTATTCCTTCATTTGCTGCTATTACAAGAATTGCTGCATCAATTATTGCGGCGCCAGAAAGCATTGTTGCCATAAGCATTTCATGTCCAGGAGCATCAATAAAACTAATATATCTAACTGGTTTTCCTTTTTTTTCTATATTAAAATTATTTTTATCTTTAAAAATTGTAATATCTGCATATCCAAGTTTTATAGTTATTCCTCTCTTTAATTCTTCTGAATGAGTGTCAGTAAACTTTCCAGTAAGTCGTTTAAGTAAAGTTGTTTTTCCGTGGTCAATATGTCCAACAACTCCAACATTTAATTCTGGAATATTTTCTTGTTTGTTCATAGAAATTTGAAAATGATTTGATTAAAAAAGGTTTGGGTTTGAAAAAATAAAGAAAGAAAAAATAAAATAAATTTTAACCAAGTTCAGGATAAGAAACTACTTCCAATCCAGCTTCTTCTGCTTGTTTTGCATATTGTTTAGCTGCATCTGGTGCTACTTCATATAATCCTATCATTACAAGAGCCCCATTTCCTTTTTTTGCGACTTCTTTAAATCCAGGGATATGGTCGTGGTTAGCACTTACTACTTCTACTTCTAATCCACTTGCTTTTTTTGTAGCATCAACTGCTTCTGGATCAATATCACATCCTTGATAAGAATCAACTCTTCCAGCATCTATTAAATCTTTTAATGCAATTCCACTTTTAGGTCCACATCCAATTTCATATACATTTGCTTTTTGAGGAAGTCTTGCATCTAAAAATTCATAAACTGCATTTGAACTCATTTCAGCATATTTTGTTGGCATTTTTATCTCCTATAATTTAATTACTTATTCTTACGAGAAATATGTTTTAAATATTATTAAACTCTAAAATATCTTTTAGAATTATTTTTCTTTTTCAACTTTTTTAGAAGTAGGTTCTTTTTCTGGTTGAGTTAATTCTTGTTCTTCTTTCTTTTCTTTTTCTTTTACTCCTTCCTCTTTTGATTCGGAGTCTTCTGGCTTTTTTTCTTCTACAGCGATTTTTTCAATTGTTTTCTCTGATTGTTTTGTCACTTCTTCTGCTATTTCTGTTGCTGCTTTTTCTTTAGATTCTGAATTAGGAGTCTCTGGAGATTTTGGTATTGAT
Source organism: Candidatus Woesearchaeota archaeon (assembly GCA_964408905.1). Lineage (GTDB taxonomy): Archaea > Nanobdellota > Nanobdellia > Pacearchaeales > GW2011-AR1 > CAYPBD01. The sequence goes on along the minus strand of CAYPBD010000014.1, from coordinate 6,407 downwards.
TTTTTAATCTCTTCTTTCACTTCTTCTTTTATCTCTTTTTTGATTTGTTTTTCTTCAGCAGATTTTTGCTCTTCTTGTTTTGAAGCCTCTTCTGTTTTTGAAGTTTCAATTTGTTCTTTTGGTGTTTCAGTTTCTTTAGGAGTTTCTTCCTTTGCCTCTGATTCTGGTTTTTTGTTTTGGTCTGGAAAAATTTCAGAAAGTTTTTTCCCACCTTCTTTTAGAATTTTTAGATTAATTTGCACGATTTCAGGAGAAATTACTTTTCCTCTTACTGTTTTTCTCAATCTCAATCCTTTTGGTCTGTTTTTTGCACGTTTCTTTTTACCTTCTTTTCTTGGTCTTTTTTTCATTCCTTTACCATATGTTAAGAGAACCTTTTTTAATCCAATTCCTTCAACATTTTTAAATGCTGTGAATCCTGCTTTGTCACTTGCTCCAGCAATTTCAAATTCATATCCTTCTAAATCAGGAGAAATATCTTTACCTTGTATTTTATCATGAAGTGATTTTCCAATTAATTCCTCTGCTTCTGCTTCTAATTTGTATGTGTTCCCTTCTTTAGTTCCAATGTTTATTTTAAACATAATTATTAATTAAAGAATTAGGTTTTTAAAGGATTTGGTTGATAAATTATTATAAAATTGGATTAAAATGATATCTAAATTAGAAAAATTATTCAGGATTTCAAAAGAAACAGTAGGCTTAAGGTCAGAATTCTTAAAAAAATTTTTTGTCAAATATCCCAGCCAATATGTAAAAGAATTAATTTATACTTCAGGAGAAGAAAAATTAGATATTCCCGATGATGCTCCTTTTAGAGAAGAAGATTTTGAGGACGATGAATTACCCAAAACTTTAGCTTTTTGTGATTGGGATTTAACAAAAATGGGAAAAGGAGTTAAATCATCAATTATTATTTATCCAGAATCTTTTTTATTATCTTATTTGTCTTTTTGGAATGCAATTGTTAATCATGAATATTTTCATGCAAAAGATGCCTTTTCTGGAATTTATCTTTTTGATGGTGGAAGAATAGATTGTTCTAATATTGAAGAGATGCCGACACTATTAGATGATAGAATAAGATTTCATGACAGAGGCCTTAATCCGTTAGGAGATTTTCTTCAGGCAAGAGCTTATAATAATGAAATAAAAAATACAGAAGGAGGCACATTGAGAGAATTAAAAAGAGAGATGAAAAATGTAACAGAGTTTGTTAAAGATTATCTTGAAGAATTTAAAATACTTTACAAGGAAGAATCAGAAATATCTGGTGGTAAAAATTTAAGTTTATTAGGAAGAGCATCTTATACTTTAATTAATGATATAAAATCCACATTAAAAATATAATTTTAATTTATCTCCCCCAATCAACTTTTTCTTTCCTCTTTATTTCAGCAATTTCTGAAAGAATTTTTATTTCACTTTGATTTAACAAATCTCTATTTTTTTTAAAACTCTTAAATTGTTTTTCTGAAATCTCTGAATATAAAAATTGTTTATCTTTTATTTGTCTTTCAAAATTAACTCCTGGCATAGAGATTGCAATTTCCATATTTTCAGTTGCTTCTTGAACAGATTTTTTTTCTGATTGAATACTTTTTATTCTGCCTACTTTTTTATTATCTTCATTTATTATATTTTGGTTTTGAGTTAATTTTCCTGCTTCAACTTTTACTCCAAAAATTGCTGGTTTTGTATTTCTAAAAACATATTGATGAAGAATTTTTAGTTTGCACAAAGTTGTAAGTTCCATGAGTTTTTTCTTTTCAATTTCTTTTCTTTTTTCATTTCTGAATTTAACTAAATTTTCAATTAATTTGTATATTACTTCATCTGTTAAAACTTTTATAGAGATATTTTCTTTTAGCAATTCTTTAGCATCTTCATTTATAGAGACATTGAAACCTAAAATAATTGCATCCATTTCATCTATTTCAAGATTAGCTTTTGCAGATGAGAAATCATTTTTGTTTATATTTCCTATTCCCGCTTTTAGAACAGGAATGTTAGATTGTTTAAGCAAAACTAATAATGCTTCTAAACTTCCGAGAGAATCTGCTTTTGCAATTATTCCTTTTTTATCTGTTTTTATGTTTTCAGTTAATTCTTTCTTAAAAATTTCTTTTACTTTTTCTTTATTTCCTTTATATGAAAGAAAAGGCATTCCAGGAAGAATATCTATTTTTTCACTTAATTGAATTCTGATTCCTGTTGATGCTTGTACAGATTCTTCTGATTTAAATTTTGAACTTAATGGCTGGATTTCTTCAATTGTTCTTACTTTTGTGATTATAGGATTTCCTTCAATATTTGCAACTGCTATTTCAT
>CAYPBD010000014.1:0-3976 GCA_964408905.1 Candidatus Woesearchaeota archaeon | reverse complement strand
ATGCTTTTTTGAAGAGATTTTTCTTTATTGGCTTGCCATCCTGAAATATTATCAATTTTGTTTAATGCTATTAGAAAAGGGACTTTGTTATGTTTTAGAATTTTGATTACTTCTGCTGTTTGGGGTTTTATTCCTTCGTTGATGTCTATGACAAGAATTGCTAAGTCAGCTAAACTTCCTCCTCTTTTTCTTAAATTTGTGAATGCTGCATGTCCAGGTGTGTCAATGAATAAGAAACCAGGAATTTCTAATTTCATTTTATTTTTTTCTATTAGAGGGCAGGTTTTTTTTATTTGTTCTATTGGGTAAATTGTTGAGGAAATTTTTTGAGTTATTCCTCCTGATTCTTTTTCCTGAATAGAGCTTCCTCTAAAATAATCTAAAATACTTGTTTTTCCATGATCAACATGCCCGCAGATTGTAACAATCGGCTGTCGAATTTTTTGAGTTTTCATAAAATTAAGAGAAATAATTAGATTAAAAGACTTTTGATTACAATTAAAAATATAAAGTTTGTATTCTTCTCTAAATTATGAAATCAAGGCTTTTTCAAGCAATTGCCTTTTGCATAGTTTTGTTGGGTTTATCTAATTGTTCTACTGAACCTTCTGTTCCCAAAAAGGAACCTGCTCCTGTAAAATATAATATAAATCTTGATGGTGAGGATTTGTCTTCTTTTATGTTAACTTTAATGAAACAAAGTTTTTCTGTTGAGTTTAATCCTTATTTGTGTGGTGATGAGAATTCAATTGCTTATTTTCAGATAAATGATTGGCAGGCAGATAATGATTTTATGAAAATCTTAATTGATTTTTATAAAGAACATTCTGAGGAAATTTCTTATGCAATGCAAATTCAAATAGTTAAACCTGATTTTGAAATAAGAATTAATAAAAGATTTATTAATAATGAAGAAGGAGAAAAAATGCCATTACAATCTTGGCATGTTAGTGGTTTACTTTATAATAAATCTCTTGAGGTTTTTGATGATAATGGGGATGGTAAATTAGAATCAATAGTATATAAGGACAGACAAATTGGTCCTTTTTCAAAAGAGAATGTTACATTTTATTATCCTAAACAAATACCATCTGAAAAGTTAAAGGATATAATTTCGCAAGGTTTTAAATTGTATTATGATTGCAGGAAATATGTTGATAATTTAGAATTAAATCTTTAAGCAAAAATATATAATCTTCTTTTTTCTAAATTTATTATGAAAAAAGATTTATTACAAAATATTGCACGAGATTTTGTTGCTTTGGGAAGTCCTATTTTTGCAGTTCTTGTTATTTTGAGATTGTTGCTTATTCCGAATTATGAAATTATTGGGGGAATGATTTTAGCATCAATTATTTTTATGATTCCATTTTTCTTTGTTAAGCAAAATATTTATTCTGGTATTGGGTTTATTACTTTGGTTTTTTTAATTCAGAATTATGCTGATTTTAGGTTCAATGTTTTTGCAAGTATTGCTTATGTTTTATTAATTGGTTCTTTATTTTATTTAAAGAAAGATTGGAAAAAAATTTTGTTAGGAGTTTTGATTGGAGGATTATGTGTAGGAGTTGGTTGGTATTTGGTTGAATGGATTTTTGCTTTATTCTGAGAAAATTATTTAAAATCAAGAAAAATTGAATGATATGGGTGTTAAAATTAAAGTTGCAACGATTAATAATTTGAAAGATATACAATTATTAAATAAGAAATTGTTTGATGAAGAATATAATAAATTTGATAAAACAATTGATTGTAATTGGCCATTATCAAAGGAAGGAGAAGAATTTTATAAAGAGAGAATAATAGATTCAAAAGGGTGTGCTTATGTTTTGATTGAAGACAGTAAGATTATAGGTTATTTAGTTGCGAGTTTATCAGAAGATGAATTTTATAGAAATATAAATAATTTTGCAGAATTGGACGATATGTTTATTTTGAAAGAATATAGAAATAAAGGTTATGGAAGTTTGTTATATACGAAGTTTATGGAATGGTGCAAATCCAAGGATGTTAAGAGATTAAAAGTTTTAGTTACAGCAAAAAATAAACAAGCAATTCAGTTTTATAAAAGAAAAGGTTTCGAAGATTATAATGTTACTCTTGAAATGGATTTGTAATTGTTGAAATAAAATTTTCTCAAAATTTATAAAGAATTTTCTCTTTGTATTTTTATGAAAAAAGGTGTTAAGGAAAGTTTTAGAAATATTTTCTTTTTAGGAGGTTCGAGTTTTTTTAATGATATTGGAAGTGAGATGATTACTCCAATTATTCCGTTTTATACTATTGCTCTTGGTGGAACGGGCGTTGCTGTTGGTTTGATAAGTGGTTTGAGAGAAGGGCTTTCAAGTTTGTTTAAAATTTTTGGGGGATGGTTTTCAGATAGAATTGGAAAAAGAAAGCCGTTTGTTTTTTTAGGATATTTTTTATCTGTGATTTTCAAATTTTTTCTTGCTTTAGCACATTCTTGGCAGGCAATAATTAGTTTTATATCCCTTGAGAGATTTGGAAAATTAAGAGATGCTCCTCGTGATGTTATTATTACTCAGTCCACGAAGAAAACTGGGAAAGGTTTTGCATTTCATCAGGCAATGGATACTGCAGGAGCCATTATTGGAACTTTATTAGTTATTTTTCTTTTTTGGAAATTGCAATTAAAAATGCAAACAATTATCTTTATTGCTGCTGGGATTTCTGCTTTATCTTTAATTCCATTATTTTTTGTTAAAGAAATTAATGGAAAGAAAACTAAATTAGGTTTTTTGAAGGGCATTAAAAAAATTTCTCCGAGATTAAAATATTTTGTTTTTGTTGCATCTGTTTTTACTCTTGCGAATTTTGGTTTGTATTTGTTTCTTCTTTTGTTAGTTAAAGAAGCAACAGGAGATATTATTATTCCTTTAATTATTTATGCGGTGTTTAGTTTTGTTTATGCTTTTTTTGCAGTTCCTTTTGGAAATTTGTCGGATAAAATTGGAAGAAAAAAAGTTTTGTTAATTGGTTATATTTTGTTTTTTGCAATTGCTTTGACTTTTGTATTTTTGCATAATGTTATTATTTTAATTTCATTATTTATTTTATATGGTTTGGTTTATGCAATTACACAACCGAATCAAAAAGCATTTGTTTCTGATTTATCTGGAAAAAAAATTAAAGGAACTGCATTAGGGTTTTATGCTTCTGTTACAGGTATTGTGAATATTTTTGGAGGTTTGATTGCAGGAATCTTGTGGGATGTAAATTATGTTTTGATGTTTGCATTTATTTCAGCAGTTGCTTTTATCTCAATAATTTTATTGGGATTTGTTAAGGAGAAAAAATAATTATGCAATAATTATATAAAATAAAGAAAATCTTGATTATTATGCTTGAAGTTGAAAAAATTCTAAAAACAAAAAGCATTCAATATAGATTGATAAGATTATCTGAAAGAGTTAGAAATCATGAAGATGCTAAAAAATATATTAAAGATGCTGAGCCTGAAAATGATTGCAAGACAATTATAGCAAAAGATGAGAAAGGGAAATATTATGCTTTTTTCTTGAGAGGAATGATGAGAATAGATTTTACAAAATTAAAAAATATTGGTGGAGAAATTAGGATTGTTGATGTTGAAGAATTGAAAAAATTGACTGACAAGAAACCAGGAGAAGTATGTCCTTTTCTTTTGAAACATATAAACATTTATGTTGATAAAAGAATTTTTCAGAGAAATAAAATTCATTTTGGTTCAGGGGATTCTAAATATGGTCTTGAAATATTTGTTAAAGATTTGAATAAGATAATTAATTTTGAAATTGTAGATATTCAGATGAATAATTAAATTTGATTTTAATCACTTGAATATTTTTAGAAACATAAGGAGAAAGGCGTCCGAAGCCAGCAAAACTAAATCCGAAGATCAAGCTTTAACTGATTGTTCCGCCCTCTTCTTAATATTTAATTAATGATTTTTTCCTTTTTAAGGGTTTCTTGTCAC
>CAYPBD010000013.1:12618-13845 GCA_964408905.1 Candidatus Woesearchaeota archaeon | reverse complement strand
ATTAGTAAGTTTTTAATATTCCTAAAAACACATAATCTAAAGCCCCATAGTACAGTGGTCAAGTATTGTGGACTCTGGATCCGCAGACCCAGGTTCGAATCCTGGTGGGGCTATTTCTTTAAACTGATAATTCGAAATATTTTTATACTATTTTTTATTTAAATTATTATGATTGAGGTTGGTATTGCTGTTTTTGTTGTAGCTGCATTAATAATAATAGTTTGGGTACTTGTGGAATTTAAAAGAGTAAGGCACAAAATATTTGCTTTATTTTTAATTGGATTAATATTATTTTTATATTTCAGTGCTTCCTATGTGTTTAAGAATAAGGATATAGATTTTAAAACTGTTTCAGGAATAACAACTGCATCTAAACTTTATTTTTCATGGTTAGGTTCTGTTTTCACAAATTTAAAGAGTATTACAGTTAATGCAGTTAAAATGAATTGGAATGGCAATAGTACTATTGGATAAATTTAAAAAGTATTGTCAATTATATTTATCAAATGGCTAAAAAAAAGAGAGTGAAAAAAGTTTCTAGAAAGAAAAATACTAGAAAAAGAACTGTAAGAAGGTCTTCTAAAAAAATTAATAAACCAAAAGTGATGCGTGTTAGTAAAAGAAAATTTGATTTATCTTTAAGAAGGCTAATTTTATTTGCAGTTTTAGCAGCAATATCTTTTATATTGTATCTTTTTTTAAGTAATGAGATTTTTAAAAATTTATTTTCCCTTTTGGCAATGATTTTTGGTTTTGTTGCTGTGGGTTTTGTAATTGTATTCTTAATTTTTCTTGTTTTGAAAATTTTGAAAAAATAATTAATTTAATCTTATAAGCCACTTCTGAGAATCGAACTCAGGACCTCTACATTACCAATGTAGTGCTCTAACCTGCTGAGCTAAAGTGGCATAATAAAGGGGTATATCATTAAATTTATAAAACCTTATTCTTGAGAAATATAATGAAAGATAAAGCTAATTTGGAAAATTTGAAGAAAGATTATAAAGAGATTCATGAAAAGTTTGATTTGCCTGATTTTGTAGAACTTAATAAGGATTTTCATATAGAAAAAATATCTGAGATTAATACAGATTTTTTGATAAGAGAAATAAGGAAATTTATGGCAGATAAGTTTTCAAATTATTTGAGATTTATTGAAACTCTTTTAAATCCTGCAAATGCTCCTATGTTTGTTTTTTCTCTTGTTAAATCAATTGAAGCTGAAGA
>CAYPBD010000013.1:10145-12518 GCA_964408905.1 Candidatus Woesearchaeota archaeon | reverse complement strand
TAAATAAGTATTCCAAAGTCTGTTTTATTTTTGTAAAATTTCCAGGAGTAATTGCTGCTGCAAGATTTTCTTTTTCATTTATTTTATTATCTTTTAATTTGAAAACTTTTCCAGTCTCAAAGATTTGTTGGGGATATTCTGAATCAACATTTTCTGATAAATTTTTTAATAAATAAGGAGTTAGATATTTCCGTAATATAGTATAATCTGTTTTTGATTCTTCTACTTCAATAAAATTTTCTTCATGTTTTTTAGGGATTCCCATTCTTGCAAATTCATCTTTTTTATTTGTTAGATGATAATTTGATACTTCAATCATTTTTAATCCAGAAAAAATTTCTGCGATTTTTCTTTTAATTATTTCTTTTGAATCTTCCTGACCAATTGTTGATATCTCTGGAATTTCAGGAATAAAATTTTCATAACCATAAGCAATTGCAACATCTTCTATTAAATCTACTTCATGAAGGATATCTGTTCTCCAAGCAGGGATTTCAACAATTTCTTTTTGATAATTATAACCCATTCTTTCAATTAATTTTTTTATTTGCTTTTTATTGAGTTTTAATCCTAAGAGTTTATTTGTATTTTCTAATGATAATTTCATTTTGTCTGAAGATAAATCTGGTGTTATTTTTTTCTTTTTGTATTTTAATTCTATTTGATAGATTTTTCCGCCCATGTCTGCCAAAGCTGTGATAATTATATTTAAGCATTTGTTTAATATATCAAAATTAAAACCAGAGCATTCTACAAAAACATCTTTTGTTTTCTCTGTTATTTTTCCTGTTAATTTTGAGTTTATTATAGGTGGCATGCTTAGTATGTTTTGATTTGAATCAATAAATATTGGGAATTTTGCTTTTCCTGCTAAGAGATGTGCATATTCTTTTCCTGTTGGATGTCTTTGAAGAATTTGAAGTCCTGATAATTCTTTATTCATCTCTAATGGAATAAATTTTATTTTATCTGGCTCAAGTGCTTTGAATGTTATTGGAAGTTTAATTTTTTCAAGAGGATAAATTCCTATTGCAACTTTTTTTCTTTTTCTTCCGACAGTAATATGTAATTTCTCTTGTATTTCTATTAATTCTTTTATTTTTGTATCATCAAATTTAAGTCCTTTTACAATTGCACATGCTGTGTATGGACGAATATTTTTTACAGAAGAATCTATGATAACTTTGTAGTTTTTTTCAGGTTTATTTATTTTATACTTTTTTAATCCTGGTCTTTTTCCAAGGAAAGCAAGGAAAGAACGCTTGAATCCCTGATAAGAAAGCATATCCGGACGATTTGGGAAAACTTCAATTTCAATTTCTTTGTCATCAAATCTTTCTAAGGGAGTTCCGAACATGGCAATTTTATTTTGCATTTTCTCGTCTAATTTTCCTATTTCTTTTTCAAATTGTTTTCGTGGAAATGTTATTATTGCCATTTTATTCTTTTATCTTCTCTGCGATTTTATTTAATTCTTCTGTTGATTTTTCAGGACCTAATTGGGTTGTAATATAACCTTCTTTTGTGTCATATAAAGGATAAAGTTTTACATGCATATGATTAACCCCTAGTCCTTCTATAACCATTGCAACTCTTTTTACATTTAGTTTATTCTCTAAAAGTCTCGCAACTTTTTTTGAGACAAGCATTAAATCTTTATAATTTTCATCTGGCATTTTTGTTAATTGGCTTTCAAAATGTTTTTTTGGAATAACTAAAATTTGTCCTTTTGTATTTGGAAATTTATCTAAGATTGCGATATGCTTTTCATCTTCCCAGATTTTTACTGATGGGATTTCTCCTGAAATTATTTTACAAAATATGCAATCATTCATTTTCTTTATTATCCCAACCTTCTGATAATTTATTTGCATGTCCAACTTCTTTCATCTTTTCTGGAGGCATTCTTTTTTCATATTCTTCTAATGTTTCCTGTAATGCTTTAGAAGCATTAACTCCTGTTTGTTTTGCAATCTTTAAAATTAAAAATAAAGTATCTCCAATATAATTTGAGACTTCTGCTTTATTATTTTTTATTACTTCTTTTTGTTTATCTTTATCAATCCATTTAATTAAATTCCAAAATTCTCCTCCCTCTTCTGTTATATTTAGCAATAAATCTTTGATGTTCCAATCATTTTCCCATCCTCTTGCTTTATCAAATTCTTTTATTTTTTCCTGTGCTTCTTTTATTTTCATTATTCTTTTATCTTCTCTGCGATTTTATTTAATTCTCTTGAATCTGCTTTTTTTCGTTTTTTTGAATCCAATTCATATAATTCAATTCCCCTATTTAATGGAATTAGATGAACATGAATATGATTAACTCCAAGTCCTTCCACAAACATTCCAATTTTTTTTCTTAATTTTTTT